>JAHFTY010000308.1 GCA_023265365.1 Acidobacteriota bacterium | reverse complement strand
ATTGTATTAGGTGTAATTCCCTGATAATTTACGCCTGGAGTGGGAGGTCTCGCGATCAGGCGTATCGGAGACTTTTTGATGAAGATCCCGAACATTGAAGCTCTCTTTTCGGCAGTACCCGATATCCTCTGTGTCATTGGCTTTGATGGCCGATTTGCGCTCATCAACCCTGCCTGTGCTCTGGTGCTCGGTCTTTCGGCTCAGGAAACCCACGGACGTTTGTACCTGGATTCTGTTCATCCTGATGATCTTAAGGTCACCGGCCTGGCGTTCCGCCGCCTGGTCGAAGGCGAACGGGATGTCATGTGGCACTGCCGTTTCGCCCGGAAGGATGGATCCTACAGGAAACTGCACTGGCACGCGACTGGGGACATCGCCGGACGGCAGATCTATGCCGCGGGGCGCGACGTCACGGAATTCAGCGTCAACGAAGAGTTGTTGAAGGAGGCGGACGCCCACGCGGTCAACACGGTCGAGCACAGCCTGGAAGGGATTCTCCGGACGCTTCCGACCGGCCAGATCATCATGGCAAACCCCGCCGCAGCCCGGATGCTGGGATACGAGTCGCCCGAGGATCTTATCGAGCAGGTCAGTTTTCTCGAACACAATCTCTTCGTGGACGCCGTGGATCGCGAGATCCTGGCGGAGCATCTGACCCGAGAAGGCACGGTCAAGTTCGAATGCCAATGTTTCCGCAAGGACCAGACCGCGATCTGGGTCTCCATGAAAGCGAGAGCCGTCCGGCAGCGGAATGGCGCGCTTCTCTATTATGAAAAATTCCTGGTCGATCTCACCGAAGAGCGAAAGCTCGAGGTGGCGCTCCATGTCGCCGAAACCAAGTACCGGAGCCTCGTGGAAAACGCGCCATTCGGCATCTACCGCATCAGCCTCGACGGACGCTTCCTGGATGTGAATCACGCGCTGGTGGCGATGCTCGGGTACGAATCGCGCGAAGAGGTCATGATGCTGAACATCGAGGCGGACGTCTACTGCGAACCCGGCATGCGATCGCTCCTGATCACACAGTTCGGCAACGTCGAGCGGATCGACAACGTCATCGTCGACTGGAGACGAAAGAACGGCACACCCATCGCCGTCCGGTTGAGCGGCCGCAAGATCCGCGATACTTTCGGCGTCCTCGAAGGCTTCGAAGTGATTGCCGAGAACCTGCAGGCGTCCCAGACGCCAATCGCCGTGGAGTACTTCCCGCGGTCATAAATAACGAGGAAAAAGCGTTTTCCCCTCCTCAACGAAGCAATTCTGTCCCAAGCGCGCCAGATCGAGGAAAAGCGTTTTCCCCTCCTCGACGAGGAGGGGTGGCGCGAAGCGCCGGGGTGGTGCTGTTCAAGAAACTGAACTCTCAGAACTGGAATCGAAGGCCGACCTGGATCTCGCGCGCGTTTCTGGCGTTGAACGATTTCCCGAAATTCGAGGAGCTCATCACTCCCGACGGGGTTCCGTAATTCGTGCGGTTGAACGCGTTCGTCATATTCGCAAACACATTCACGTTCGCACGCGACGACGAACCGCCGCTGGCGCTTTCCGGTTTGCCTCCGAGATAGAACGCTTTCGAGATGTTGAAGTTGAAGTTGATAAATCGGGGACCGTCCCCGGAATTACGCAAAATGCCTTTGGGGCGGTCGTTGAAGACGCCGTCGCCGTTGTCGTCGCTTCCGGTGGTGACGTTGTACCGGTTTCCGCTGTTCGCCTGCATGGTCTCGGTCAGGAAAAAGCCCCAGAACAGTTTCGCGTTGACTGTGCTGTTGATCTGGTGCCGCGGCATCCCCAGCCGGCCCCAGTCGCTGCGCAGGTCGTAACTGTTCGACGGAGTTCCGAACGGGCCGTCGTTGTCACTGAACATCCGGTAGAAATTGTAGTTCACGCTGACGTTGAAAATGCTGAAACGCTCTCTGACGCTCGCGCTGAAAATCTGAAAGCGGGAAAAGCCCGTCGACTCCAGGTTCCAGATGTTTCCTTTCGAAGGATCCGGCGCCGACATCGTTCCGGGCAGAGGCGCATTCAGGTTGCGCGTCCGATACTGATGAACGCCGCGCGAGTGATCGGCTTTCAGACTGACGAAGAAGTTCTTCCGGAACGTCTTTTCGACGCCGGCCGACATGTAGATTTCGTAGGGAGTGGCGAGATCCGGATCGGTCACACGCAAAGACTTTGGAGGAACGACCGTCACCGTGCCGGACTGGAAAGGGTCCGGATACGACGGGTTGCTGATCACGATTTCATACTGCCGGGTGCCATCCTGCCGCAGATGAGATTGCATCATCCAGTCCCAGAAACGGCCGTAAAACACCCCAATGCCGCCGCGGATGACGGTGGACCGGTTCATCGCATAGGCAAAGCCGAGTCGCGGCGCAACATTGTTGTGGTCGTGAAGATTGGTCTGGTCTTCGAAACGCAGTCCGAACATGGCAGTGAGACGCTGCGTGAATTTCAAGTCGTTCTGAACAAAGACCGACCACTGAATCTGACTGAAATCGAGGCTTGGCGTGCCGCGCGTGACGTTATAGCTGTCGGGCGTGCCGCGCCGGTAGTCGTCCATGCTGGAGAACGTGAAGGAGCCGGTGAAATTCTGCTCGGACAGCGAGTGATTCCGGATAAAACTGGTGTCGAAACCCGCCTTCATCGTCAGTTTCCCGCCCATCCGGCTGAAGAGGTTTGACACGTTATAGGTCTTTCGATCCTGTTCGCTCCGATTCTGCGCGCCTCCATCACGAAACGCGTCGAGGACGTTGATCTGAATCGCCTCTTTTGCGGGTTTGGTTTCATCGTGGTTGCGGTAAACATTGAACCGCGTTTCATAGATCGTGCGCGGAGAAAACACCGAAAACTGCTTGAGCTGTATGTTCGAATAGCCGCCGTGTCCGGTGGAGGCGCGATCCGGAAGATTGAAACCGCCGATACCCTGATTTCTGCTCGTGTATCCGCCCGAGCCGCCGCTGAAGATGAAGGAATGCTTTTCCGAAAGCTGGTAGGTGCCGCCGCCGAAAACGTCGTGGTTGGAAAATGGATGCGAAATGCCGAGATCGAACGGACCGTCCGGCGTGGTCGCGTGAATCGTGTCGGGGTTTTCCTGAAGGTTTTGATTGAAACCAATGTTGGCCGTCAGCCGGTTCCGAATGAAAGGACCATTGAAATTGCCGTTGGTGTTCCTTTGCTGGTAGGGCGGCTTGTTGTTCGCAAACGGGTTTCGCGCATTCAGCCTCTCGTTTTTGAAATCGAAGTTGGCGTTTCCGTGGAAGGCGCCGATCCCTCCCCGCTGGATGACTTCGGTGCGTTCGCCGCCACACCCGTAGCACGGGCCTTCGGCGGTGAAGTTATTGTTATTGATGCGGATCAACTGGGTCTGCTGGGGCGCCGTGGCCACCCCTGTTTTTTCAGCAGAAGCCGCCTTCGCGCTGTCGAATTTCTCCCAGACACTCGATTGTTCCGGCGTGAGGAACGCTCCAAGACGCTTCTTGAATTCGGTCCCCATCCATTGAATCGCCGCGACGGCGCGGTCCTGCTGTTGTCCCTGAACGGGGCCGTTCCGGAAATCCATCAGCTGGCCGAAAAGCTCTTCGGAAGCCTGGCGCCGGTCTTCCATCATCAGAGCAATGGATTTCTCCTGCTGGTCCGTGAATGGAACGCCGGCATCCGCCAGAACCTTCTTCACCTCGTCGCGAAGTTCGACGAGTGGATTTCGCTCGGTGGCGGCTTCCTGGGCAAGAAGCGTGGCGGCCAGCAGGAGCGGAAGAAAAAAGAAAATGCGTTTCATTAGTGACGAGTACCTCGGCGGTTCGCAATTCGTGCAAACAATTATGGTGTATGGACACCGAACCCGATGTTCCGGTTGACCGTAGAATACGGAAGTGCCGATTTACCTGCTGCGCCTGACCCTCTTCGTCAGCGCCTTCTTACTGTTCTGGTGCCAGCCGATGGTTGCGAAGATGGTTCTTCCGTTGCTCGGCGGTTCGGCTTCCGTGTGGACGACCTGCCTCCTGTTCTTTCAAACGATGCTTCTGGCCGGCTATGTCTATGCGCACGGGCTTTCGCGGTTGGCCGACATCCGGAAACAGCTTCTCATCCACGGAATACTGACGCTCGGGGCGATCGGTTTCATCCCGATCTCTTTTTTTGTTCATGCGGGCGCCGATGTCGCGCAGCATCCTCTGCGATGGCTCCTCATAGATCGGAAGACCGT
>JAHFTY010000159.1 GCA_023265365.1 Acidobacteriota bacterium | reverse complement strand
ACGGCCTTTGGCGAGAACGGCCAGAAACTCGACTTCCCATCCAACCCGAAGCGCATGACATTACCGGGAAACGCGGCGTTACGGACCACGGTCGGCGATTTCTTCGGCGTGACGGGCTCCGATCTCAAAACGGGGTGGATCGAAGTGCGAGGATCCATCGGCCGTTTGGCGAGTTTTATCGGGTCGGGCAATACGCTCACGCCGTCATTCGCCACCGTCGCCGGAATCGGGGGCGGGGCCGCAGCGCGCTTCCAGGTGTACTCGCAGGTTTCGGAAGGGGGCGGATTCTTCAGTGGATTGACGCTGGTGAACACCGCTCAAAGCCCGGCATCCGTCGAGTTCTTCGTTCTCAATTCGGACGGCACGACGGTCGGCAAATCGACGTTCACGATTCCTGCAAATGGCCGGACGGGC
This sequence comes from Acidobacteriota bacterium, assembly GCA_023265365.1. GTDB lineage: Bacteria > Acidobacteriota > Terriglobia > 20CM-2-55-15 > 20CM-2-55-15 > JAHFTY01. The sequence continues at coordinate 11,036 of JAHFTY010000159.1, read as the reverse complement.
CGGCTGTTCAGCGAACTGGTGCCCGCATCGCTGAATCAAACCGGCGGATGGGTATTTGTGCGATCGAGCCAACCGGTGGTCGGCGCGGAGTTATTCGGTTCGACCAACGGATTCTCGCTCGCGACCGTGCCGTCCCAATCTTCGAAAGACTTCCAGCCGCCCGTTCAAGTGTCTTCATCGGTGACGGGCGCCGTCCGGGAAGCCGGATCGGGCGTGGCCGGAGTCGTGATCACGATCACCGGCCCCGTCACTGCCACGAAATCGAGCGACACGTCGGGACGGTACAATTTTTCGCAACTTCCTCGCGGAGACTACAAAGTCAGCGTATCGCGCACCGGCTTCAGCTTCGCTCCGGCCGAGCGCACGATCGCCGTGGGCGCGGACAATGTGGCGGATGTGAACTTTGAGGCGGCGGGTGGAAGCCCTGCATCCTCTCCGTCGATTTCTTTCATCACGCCGGGTTCGACGCTGGTGGGGAACTCCACATTGAACCTCCGTGTGCTCGGCTCAAACTTTTCGGCAAGTTCCGTTGTTCGATTGAACGGCGTGCCGGTGCAGACGACATTCGTTGACGCCGGTGAACTACAGGCCGTCGTTCCCTCCACGTTCATGCGTTCGGCCGCCGACGTTTCGGTCCAGGTGGTGACGCCTCCTCCCGGCGGCGGCACGTCCACGTCGTTGTTACTCGTGGTGACACCGCCGTCATCGAATCCGCTGATCGAGGGACGGATTGGCGTGGGTTCGTTTCCATCGGGAGTTGCGATTCATCCCGGCCGGCAGATCGCCGTCGTTTCGAACCAGTCGAGCGACAGCGTTTCGATCATCGATCTGAAAACGCTGAAGGTCACGGGCGAGGTCAAAGTCGGAAGAAGTCCGGCCGAAGGAGTGGCGATCCATGCGGCAAAGGACATCGCGCTTGTGGCAAACACCGGCGGGAACAGCGTTTCGGTGATCGATCTCTCGAAGAACAGCGTGTCTGCCACGATTCCTGTGGAGACCAGTCCGGTCGGCGTCGCCATCAATCCCGTGACGAACCGGGCGCTGGTGGCCAATCTCGGTTCCGACTCGGTCTCGATCATCGACATGGACAGCATGTCCGTTATCGGCAAAATCGCAGCCGCGCTTCCCTCCGCCGTTGCCGTCAATGCGACCACGAATGTAGCGGTTATCGCGAAGCGGAGCGCCAACGAAGTGGCCGTGGTCGATCTTCGGACCAACGCGATTCTGGGGACAGTCCCCGTCGGACGGTATCCCCGGGCCGTGGCGATCAATCCGGCCCGCAACATCGCCGTCGTTGCGAACGCGAACGCCGCGTCAGTGACCATCATCGATCTCGCCACGCGGACTGTCCTCGGCACGGTCGGTGTGGGCGCGGGCCCGACGGCCGTGGCCATTCATGCGCTGACGAACAACGCGGTGGTCAGTAACAGCGGATTCTGCTTAACGGGCTGCCAGAATCTGCCCGGCCTTCCCGCCACGGTATCCATTCTTAATCTGGATCAGCGCGAGGTTCTCGAAACGGTCCCTGTGGGGAGCACCGCCTTCGGCGTCGACGTCGATACGTCGAACCAACGCGCTGTCGTGGTGAACTACGGTAGTTCGGACACAACCGTCGTCCGCATTCCAAACCCGAAACCCAGGGTCGGATCCATCGAGCCGAAAACCTTTCCATCCGGCGGAGGAGCCGTCACGATCACGATTCGCGGCTCCGGATTCGTTGCGACATCCGTTGTGACGTTGAACGGCCGTACGCTCAACACCACGTATGTTTCCAACGTGGAGTTGCGCGCGATCATTCCGGCGGACCTTGTCGCCCAACTGCTGTCGGGCAGCGCGGCACAGACCCTCGGATTGGTGAAAGGCGGCAAGGATGCCGGTTTCACCGGCGCGTTTGCCGACATGCTGGAGTCCACTTTCAATATCGGCGTTTCCAGCCCGGGCCCCGGCGGAGGGAATTCGCCGCCGCCGTCGGATCCGGCGGTGACGCAGATTGTTCCGGAGAACAAACCCGCGGTGTTGTGGAGTATTTCGCCGTCGGAAACCACGAGCGATGCTCAGCAGGTCGACATCACGTTAAGTGGAAACAATTTCAATACGACAACGCGCGTCAACTTCGGCAGCAGCACGTTCGGTCCGGTCTCCGTGTCGGGAACGAGCCTGACGATCACCGTTCCGCGATCCGCTCTGACGCCCGGCAGCTATTCCGTTTCTGCGTCGAATCCGGCGCCCGGCGGCGGCGCCAGCGGCGCCAAGACTTTTGTGGTTCTGCCGCCGGCGAATCCCGTGCCGGCGATTCAGGGGATTACGCCGCCTTCGGTTACGGTTGGGGCGCCGGACACGTCATTCACCATCAGCGGCTCCGGGTTTACGGCGCAGACGACCGTCAGCGTGGCGGGGCAGGGCGTCAGTGCCGGCGCATCGTCCGGTTCGATTCAGTTCACGGTGCCTTCGAGTCTTTTCGGAACGACCACCAGTCTTCCCGTGCTCGTCTCCACACCCAGCCCGGGCGGGGGAACAGCCGGAACAAGCATCAGTGTGTTGAATCCCGTTCCTGTGGTTTCATCCGTTTCGCCGCCATCGGCCAACGCCGGACTGGAGTCGGTGGCGATCGTGATTTCCGGTTCGCAGTTCACGAGCACCTCGCAGATCGTGCTGGAAAGCGCCCCCATTGCGACGGTCTTCGTGAATTCGACGCGGCTCCTGGGCACGATACCTGGCGCCATCCTCCGAACGGCCGGCGCCCTTCAGGTGTCGGTCGAGAACAGCCCGCCCGGTGGAGGCCGGGCGTCCGGAGGCGTGTTCACCGTGAACGCGCCGTCACCCGTATTGACGGCGGTCAATCCGTCGAAACTGCGGACCGGCAAGACGGAAGTGGCGATCAGCCTGACCGGGACCGGTTTCCTCAGCAACTCTCGAGTCCTTGTGAACAACAACGCAGTGGCGGCCGCGGCGGATTCGTCAACACAACTGACGGCGACGCTTCCTTCCTCGCTGGTCGCCAAAGGCGGAGTGCTCAGCGTACTGGTCGAGAACCCCGCGCCCGGCGGACGATCCGCAGCGTTGCAGTTGACCGTCGAAAATCCGGTACCGGTTGTGGAGCGGGTGTCGCCGGCCAGTGTGCGCGCCGATCAGGAGGACGTCGCACTGAACGTATTCGGCAAGGACTTCGTGGAAGGCTCCACCATAACGCTGGGAAATGCCACGCTGTCGACAAGGTTCGTTTCGGATACACAACTTTCGGCGCCGCTGCCTGCGATCGTTCCCCTCGGCGTATCGCAGTTGAGCGTCAGCAACGGCGCTCCCGGCGGAGGAACGTCGAAGGCCATTCCTTTCGAAGTGCTCTCGGCGGTTCCCCGGATTACATCGGTCACGCCATCGGTGGTGGGGCCGGGCATGACCGTTCGCGTCAATGGAGCCAATTTCGGCCGCGGGACTTCGGCCACGGTCGGTTCGATTTCAGCGCCGGTGACTGTGACGTCCGCCACGGAACTGCAATTGACGATTCCGGCGGACGTGCCGGTCGGCAACACGTCGATCGTGCTGCGCAATCCGCCGAATCTCGATTCTCAGCCGTTCGCGGTTCAGGTTGCGAATCCCGTGCCGGCCATCGGCTCGCTGGATCCGTCATCGATCCGTGCGGGCGACGGTATTGTCAACATCACGACGAAAGGCAGCGGGTTCGTCGGCAGTTCGGTCGTGAAGGTGGATGGCAACAACGTCTTCACTCAATACATCGACACCACCACGCTTCGGTTCGTGGTGACCGCTCCGCTGCAACCCGGCACACTCAAGGTGAACGTGTTCAACGGAACCCCCGGCGGCGGTACTTCAAACACGGCCGAGTTGAAAGTGTCGGCCCCGGTCCCGCACATTAATTATCTTTCGCCGTCCGAAGTGACGGTTCAAAACAGTGCCGTCGACCTGCTGGTTTCCGGCAGCAACTTCCTTCAAGGCGCGACGATCTACGCGAACGGCAGCGCGATCGACACCTCATTCGTCAGCAGCGATGCTCTTCGGGGAAGGCTGGGCGCTTCCGCGGTGGGGTCGATTTCCGTCAAGGTCGTCAATCCCGGTGGAAGCGAATCGAACGAGGTGACTTTTACAGTCAATGTTCCGCCGTCGAATCCGGCGCCCTCGATCGGCAGTATCTCGCCATCGCCCGTGCCTTCCAATGCGGCGACCACGATCACCGTGGCCGGCGATGGTTTCATGGCCGAGGCAACGGTCAGTATCGACGGAGTGCGCGCGGCGTTCTCCCTGACGTCGACGACGGAAATGCGGGTGAGCGCACCGGCTCTGGCGGCGGGCAGCCACACCCTGACGGTTTCAAATCCGGCCCCGGGTGGAGGGACGGCGAGCAAGACGTTTTCCGCGGGAGCGTCCGTCAATCTGCGAATCAAACTGCGCGATGTGACGACCGGCCTCGTCCTGGCGAACGCAACGGTCGTGGTGAATGGCGTTTCGAAGACGACCGACGCCGCCGGAATCGCGACATTCTCCGCCGTGCCGGCCGGCAGCCGCGCGATTCAGATCACAAAGGCGGGTTACCTCGGCCGTTCGTTCACGCGCGTGATCATGGTCAGCCAACCGAATCTGGTGCTGCGCGTTTTCCCAACGACCTCCGGCGTGGATTCCGACGGCGACGGTCTGCCGAATTCCGTGGAGAGCAACACGCGGCTCTATCTCTCGATCAACAACACGGGAACCGATCCGAATAGCGCAGATACCGATGGGGACGGAATTCAAGACGGCGCTGAAACCCTGGATGGAGTGGACAATGAAATCGCTGGCTAAGCACTTCTTCCATATCTGCATCATTGCACTCTGCACCATGGCGCCGGCCGTGCCGGCGTTCGCGCAAACCTATCATGTGAACGTCATGCCGAACCGCCAGGCGCGTCCCGGCAACAAAGTCGAGGTCTGGGGCGCCGCCGGAACGGTCGCCGGCGCCGGTCACGGCAATGGAACCGCGAACGGAAAAGCATACGCATGGACCTTCGTTACCAATGCGAATGTCAGTGTCACGCTCACCGGTACGGCGACCGGAACCATTTCCAGTGACCGCTATATCGCCGCGACCGCCACTTTCGCGCTCCTGAACGGGGCCACACGCCAGGTGGTGAAAGCGCGGCTGAAGGTGGATAACGACGCAGCCACCGAGAAAGAAGTGTCCATCGACGTCATCAGCAACACAGACGCCGCGTCCGATACACCGATCGAGGCGCTTCGCGTCGATACGAATATCGCTATCGAAGATGGATTGAGAGCGCTGCTGCGCCAGCAAAACTCGAGCGGCGGCGCCCAGGACGGCTACTGGGACTCAGGAACAGATGCCGTCCGGTCGTGCGGCGTCACTTCTTTTGCGGTCTGGGCCTTCGCGAACAGCGGACATCCGCCGACGAAGAGCACGCAGACCGACATCTATTCTGAATTCGTTCAAAAGGGCGTCAACGCGATTCTGCGAACTGCGGTGAGCGCGGTCCCCGCAGCCGGGAATGCCGGAACCATCGACTTGAACGGGAACAACCGGATGCTTTCCATCTGCGGCAGTCCCGTCGGCATCGATGGCGGCAGTCACGGCAGCCCTCCCGGCTACGCGAACGGTGTCGCCGCGGCAGCGCTGATGGCTTCCTACAGCGCCACCCCACTCACCACCGGCGGTCCCATTCCCGCCGACCAGGCGATTCCCGCACAGGGCCAGTCATGGCAGGTCGCGGGCGACACCTACCGCAAGGTCATCGGCGACATCATCGACTGGATCGCCTACGCCGAGTACGACCCCAACAACAGCGGTCGCGGCGGCTGGTTCTATAACGCGAATGGCGGCGGCGATACCTCCGTTGACAGCTGGAACTACGTCGCGCTCGAAGGCTTCCAGAGCGCATACGGCGGTTTCGCCTCCGGAGCCGCGGCGACAGCCGGAGAGAACATCAAAAAGGAAATCGAGAAACGGGTCCAGTCGAGCCAGGAATATCCATCGGACGGCAGCAGCACCTCGCGAGGACTCACGACCGGACATTTCGGATACCTCGCCATTGAGCCCTGCTGCGGCGGAGATCGTGACAGCACGAGTCCGACGACTGCCGGCGGACTTTCCGGCCTCGTGCTGCTCGGAGAAAACAACCGCTCGCCTGTCGCCTTCAACGCGGCGGAATTGACGGCCCGCAAACAGGCCGCCGTCGATTTTCTCGGTTCGCGATGGGACGTGGGGCCCGGCGGAAGCAGCGGCTGGGGAGGACACCTCGGAAACTTCTACAGCATGTGGACTTCGGCCAGAGCGCTCCGTCTTGCGGGCGTGAATGCACTGCGAAAGGGAGGCGTTGACTTCGACTGGCAGTCGGGAGAGACCATCGTCAGCGGCCAGGGACAAGGTAACGTTCCGTCCGCCGGAAATGTTCGAGAAGGTTATTTCCCGTATCTCGTCCGCACTCAGGTGACCAGCGATTCCAACAACGCCGCCAACGGTTACTGGGCTGCCCCGGGGTTCAACGGCAACTACACCGCGGCGATGCATACGGCATGGTCGGTTCTTATCCTGCAGCCGACCGTGTTTGGTCTCGTTCCCGTGGCCAACGACGATACCTACGGCGCGACCGAGGCTTCGGCGCTCACCGTGCCCGCGCCGGGATTCATGACGAACGATCTGGACGCCAGCGCGAACACGCTCGCGGCAACGCAGGTCATTGACGGTACTCATCCGAATGTCCAGCACGGGACGCTGACGTTCAACACGAACGGTTCCTTCACCTTTACGCCCACGGCCGGCTACATCGGAGCGGACGCCTTCTACTACAAGATCAACAACACCATCGCGGATAGCAACATCGCCCGGGTGACCATCAATGTCGCCGCGAACAACACGCCGGTGGCGGTGGCGGACACGTACACCACGGCGGAAGACACGGTGCTGACGGTTGCCGCACCCGGCGTGCTGAGCAACGATTCCGACCCGGACAGCGACAGCATCATCGTTGTGGTGGGCAGCACCGTTCAACCGACTCACGGCACCGTCGCGCTGAATTCGAACGGCTCGTTCATCTACACTCCGGCCGCCGATTACTTTGGCGCCGACAGTTTCGTCTACACGATCAATGACGGGCGCGGCAAAACCGCAACGGCAACGGCGGCGATCAACGTGACGGCCGTCAATGACGCGCCGCGGGCGGTCAACGATACGGCCAACGTTCCGGTGAGCACTTCGTTGTTGATCGACGTCCTTGCGAACGACACCGATCCGGACGGCGATACGTTGACCATCGTTTCGGCCACCGCGCCATCGCACGGAACGGCGACGGCCGGCGCAACCGGCATCACCTATGTCCCCACAGCCAGCTACACCGGTTCGGACACCTTCAATTACACGATCAAGGATCCCTCGAACCTGACGTCCACCGCGACCGTGAACGTGACGGTCGGTCCGACCGCCACGATTTTCCTGTCACAGGCGGCAGCCAAGGTCGGCATTGGCGCCAACCAGACGCTGACGGTGGCCGCGACGACAAGCGGCGGCGGCCCGCTGGTCGGCGGCCCGATCACGTTCAGATCGGTATCGGGCCCGAATGCCGGCGTGCTGGGCACTGCAACGACCAACGCCACCGGAACCGCGGTGTTCACCTACACGAGCGCCACCAAAGGCGTGGACCAGATCCGCGCTGAGTTCGGAATATCGACTTCGCCGGCGGTGCAGACGACATGGAAAGGCCTGCCGGTCTTCAGCGCTTCCGACAAGAAGAGCGTCCGACGCGGCGTTCAGACGAAGTTCATGGTCAGCGCATCCGATCCGGATGGGGCCGACACCGTTGCAATTGCCGCGCCGGTGCTGCCGCCTGGCGCTTCGTTCGATCCGGCGAGCCGGATACTGACGTGGACCGCTCCCGCGAATGCCGAGACGTCGACGGCCTCGGCTCAGTTTGTGGCGACTTATCCTGGAATCAATGGAGCGTCGAAGACGTTGAGCATGACGATCGGACTCGCCACCTATGTTTCAGACACCGGCACGGATCCCAACGACGCGGACACGGACGGGGATGGATTCAACGACAGCGCGGAGTTGCTCGCCGGAACCGACCCACTGAATCCGGCGAGCCATCCGTAAAGGCAGGTCCTACTTGCAGAGAGCGAGCATTTTCAGTTCGGTCGCTTTCAAAACGTCCTTGTCTTTTTCCTTGCTCATCGCGCCGGTCAACGTGACCTGATGGTTGTTGGCATGGCGCGCCAGCATGGCGTTATCGCCAGTGACAGCGGTTTCCTTGCCGGTTTTGTCGTCTTTGATCACGTAGTGATCGGCGTCGGCGCCCTTGTTGAAGCATCCCGTGATCGAGACCGGGGCCGCGTCCATCTTCTTCTCTCCGCCACCCTTCTTCTCCTGTCCAACGAGGGACATCGGCAGAATAACGGCGATCACAACAGCAATAACGAACACATATTTACGGTTCATGGATCCTCCTGATTGTTTTGGATTCAGCCGCGAATTCTATCATCAAATTGCCGTGAACCGGACCGCTCCGGGTTGTGCCGGGTTCTGGTAAGGAGAATCGCATGTACAGGAACCGAAAAGGTCTCGTCGTTTTGAACGCCGTGCTGCTGGTCTGGAATGTCTTCCGCTTGTCAGCCGACTTGTCAGCCGAACTGATCTTGACTACCGAACAAGTGTTCGGTATACCTTGGTGCGGGGTCTCGCGCCAATGGTCTACTGTCGGCAGTGCCAGCAGAAGGTTGAAGACTGCGAACATTTCGTTCCACCCATCGAAGCAACTCGCGTGAAGGTGTTTGATCCGAAGGTCGAGACGCTCGCCTACAACGAGAAACTCCGAGTCCTCGAGATCGGTTTCAAGAGCGGACAGGTCTGGCAACTCTCGCCGGTCGCGCCGGACATCTATGCGGAGATTCAGAACTCCACCATCTCCGGATTCCTCAAGTTCATCGCACACCGTTTCAAGGCATCGCCGGTTCGCAAAGACGAAGCGTCGATGCCGGCGGCGGAATGTTCGAGGTGCGGATCGCCCATGACCCGGCAGTACCGGACCGGCAGCAATTTCCAGAGTTCATTCCGGCTTCTCTGGGCATGCGCGAGATGCAAAAGGACCGAGTGGCGTCTGTATGGAAAGGGCCGATGAGCGAAATCCAGCAAAACTGGTCGAGTATTTGCGCTGCGTTTGAAAGTCGGCGCTGTCACGCGGCGATTGGGGTTTCTTTTGGAACTCTATCGCATCGGATTACAACAGGACCTGAAGCCTCTTCAAGAGGCGTTGACGGCGACTTACGTTCCCCTTGATCCGATCCTACCCAAGGCAGAGCTGTCCAAATTGTGGTTTCGGTTCTGCCTGCAGTGCACGATGGTCTTGGATTCCAGCAATGTGGCCTGTCGGAAGGTCTGGTTATGACATGAAGCCATGGAGTCGCAGGAACTTCGCTCGTTCCATTCAATACACGCAAAAGTCACAGCTCTTCGCTCCTGTCACCAAGGGTCAGTCTGAATTGGGATCCTTCAAAAGACATCAACATGCGGCCAAACTCATCCCACGAGATCTCTCGACCGTCGATGATGAAAAGCGGCAGTCGGCCATCTTGGTCGTCATCCCATGCGATCCGCCCTTGCACGATTTGACGATCAGCGATTCGTAATCCATGTTCACCGTCTATGAGGTTTTTGACGGACAATGCGCGGCGAATCTTTTTGATCAACTGCCCAAGCAACTGCAGTAAGTCCTCCCCGGGGGCACCGGCAATCTGGAACTGGTAGCCAGCCGGACTGCCCCCGCGGAGTTCAAATGCATCGAGAGCTACACCCGTTCCGAACAGACGGGTGCGGAAATGAAATTCATGAGGTTCTCCCGCACAGTCAGCGACGATTACTGGATCGAGATTGACGTTTTCGAATTGTTCCAGGCCAGCGAGTTTAGCCACTTCTGCGTTGAAGCACCGGCTACAAAGCTGTCTATAACCCCGCTCGATGGAGCCGTAATTGACAATGTCGTAGCCTGGTGTGTTCCGGCAGCAACTATCGCAGCGAACTTGCTCGCTTCGGGTCAATTCCGTTGGATCCATATGCCGAGCATAGCAGACATTGGGTCGGGGCGTTCGGTACCGGCAAACCCAAATCGAATTTCTCAGCGATTGGGAGTGATTTGTACCTACGCAGACTGAGTCTGAACCAAAAGGCGCGCGAGGATATTCGTCATCCCATCGAGAGCTGTCGCATCAGGCAATGCGAAGGTCAGCCGGGGACGTCCCTGGTCGTCCTGTTCCACGAGATCGGTAAGACTTTGTTTCAGGGTCGCCGCCAAGGCGTTCGCTGCAGCGTTGGGTTCTGTGGAATCCGATGGCGCCGGCAGTAGTTCACCAAGAAATTGAAACGCGGCGCTCAAGAGTTGACCGCCGCTGACGGCGAGTTTTTCCCGGCGGGCGCTGCGTTCGGCGGCAGCACGCGCGACGGCCTGTTCAGTCTCGCGGCGGAGACTTTCATCGGGGTGGGCGCCCAGCAGAACCTCGAGACGCCGGCGAAGTTCTTCCATGCCGCCGGCGAGGTCGACTTGATCCACATCGCTCTCGGCATCCAGGGCCGCAAGCGCTAAATCATGCTTTGCGGTAAGCGTGCTCAGCAGTTTTTCTTCGATGGTTTCTTCGGACACCAGGACGAATACCTGGACCGGCTGTTCCTGGCCCATGCGATAAGCTCGAGCGATGCGCTGTTCCAGTACGGCGGGGTTCCACGGAAGGTCGACATTGATCACGGTGTTTGCCGCTTGCAGGTTCAGGCCGGTTGAGCCGGCGTTTGTCGTCAGGAACAGACGGCAGCCGGGATTGCTCTGAAATTCGTGAACCAATCCCTGCCTGAGCTTTTGCGGCACCGAACCGTCAAGCCGGACAAAGCGCAAGGCGCGCTTTTTCAATAGAGGTTCGATCAGGTCAAGCATCGTGGTCCATTCCGAGAAGAGCAGCACCTTGCGATTCTCTTCGCAAAACAACTGATCGAATAAATTGTCAAGTTCCTCCAGTTTGGAGGAATATCCCGGCGCCTGCTTGTCCACGAGAAA
>JAHFTY010000158.1 GCA_023265365.1 Acidobacteriota bacterium | reverse complement strand
TCTTCGATCGGCCATATCGGCCTTCCGGTCACCCGTACGAAGACATAGAGAAAACCGGTCTTGCCCGCCGCCGCGACAATGTCCGTGGATTTGCCGTTGATGTGAACGGTCCCGAGCGTTGGTGGAGAAGCGAGATCGTAATCCCAGAGCCCGTGATGTACCGCCTGAAAATGCCAGACGCGCTTGCCGGTGTTGGCGTCCAGGCAGACGAGCGACTCGGCAAAAAGCGCGTTGCCCTTGCGGCGACCACCGTAATAGTCGTTGCTCGGAGTTCCGAACGGGATGTACAGAAGTCCCCGCTTTTCATCCAGCGTGATCGGCGCCCACGCGTTGGTGTGACCGGTGACGGTCTCGGCGCCATCTTCCCAGGTGTCATTTCCGTACTCGCCCTTCTGCGGAATCGGATTGAACTTCCAGACGCGTTTGCCGGTCCTCACATCGAACGCCTGAATATCTCCCGGCGGATCTTTTTTATAAACAAGACGATCCGCGACGCCATTGCCCAGGATCACGAGGTTCTTGTAGACGACCGGCGGCGATGTGTTCGTGTAATCGAGCTTGTTCACCGGCCACAGCAGATCTTTCGTGAGATCGACTTCGCCGTTCTGGCCGAAGGACGCAACGGGCTTGCCCGTTTCCGCGTCCAGCGAGATCAGGCGCCAGCGGCTGTTGATGAAGATCCGTCTCTCCCGGCCATCGGTCCACGTGGCCACGCCGCGATGCACAAATCCGGTTCCGTTGGGCGGTTGTCCGGCCTCGTACGCTTTGGGGTCGTACTCCCAGAGTTGCTCGCCGTTCTTCGCGTCCAGCGCGATGACGCGGTTGTACGGCGTGCTGAGATAGAGCACGTCGTCGATCATCAGCGGCGTTGTTTCGAAACTGCCGGGAGCCGTTCGCTTTTCCGTGATCGGCTTTTCGCCGGTTTTCCATGTCCACGCGACCTTCAATTCCGCAACATTGGAACGCGTGATCGCGCTCAGCGGCGAGTAATGCGTTCCGTCCTGCTGCGCAGCGACAGTTGAGGAAACCAAAACGCAAAACGAGAGAAGCGGAAGAAAACGGACTCTCATTGTCTTTCTCCGGATCGTTCCCGATCGAAAATCTCATTGCCGGAGCCGGCTTTACACAAAAACACCATCGATGAAGTTCTCCGTGAGATCAGCACCACACCGAGCCATGACCGACGCATTGTAACAGCGTCACGAACGAAGGAACGCGCGCAGTTCCGCAAGAACGAGGTCCGGCACGTCTTCCTGCAGATTGTGCCCGCCGGGCAGCCCTTTTCCACTGACCTTTGTTCCACGATCTTTCCAGATCGTCAGGACATCGTAGATGCGTCCCATCGGACCCCGCTCGCCCCACAGGACGTGCAGCGGACATTCGACTTTGTGGTCGAGGTCTGCCGCATCGTCCTTGAGATCGATGGATGCGCCGGCCCGGTAGTCTTCGCACATCGCGTGAATGTTGGCCGGGTCGCTGGCCGAGCGATGGTACTCGGCCTGTACTTCGCCCTGCGGCGCGGGCCGCGAATCATATCCCGCCTTGACCTCATTTTCGGGGCCCGGCGCCGGGCGAAGGTAGTTGAACCAATGAAAGTAGGCCTGGACAAATTCGATCGTGACGTGAGTGTAGAGATAATGGGTCGGCACAATGTCCAGAACGGCCGCTTTGGTGACGGCCCGCGGATGATCCAATGCCATCCGGTGGGCCACGCGTCCGCCGCGATCGTGGCCCGCGACGGCGAAGCGGTCGAAGCCGAAGTGTTTCATCACCTCGACCTGGTCGAGCGCCATGGCCCGTTTCGAATAGTTGGAGTGATCGGCGGTGTCCGGGGACTTGCTGCTGTCGCCGTATCCGCGCAGATCCGCCGCGACGACCGTGTGGTCCGCCGCCAGCTTCGGCGCGACGAGACGCCACGAAATGTGGGTCTGCGGCGCGCCGTGAAGCAGGAGAACCGGCGGGCCCTGTCCGCCAATCACACCGTTGATGGTGGCGCTCGTCGTCTGGACCTTCCACGTCTTGAATCCCGGTAAAAACCTGCCGGTGGCATCGGCCTGCGGCATTCCATGAAGCCGGGAAGCCGCGAGTAGTGCGGCGGATTGCTTGAGCATTGTGCGGCGGTTCATCGTCATGCCTCCACCCATCCGTGAAATCGGTTGTCCGGCAGGATTCCGCGATCGAGATACGCCGCCTTGTAGCGCGACATGTAATCGTCCGGCCTCCTACGACGGTCATGAAATTGTTTGCATGTTCACGTGGGGAGGGTGAACATTCCCCGCATTGTCTGTTTGGACCACACCCCGCGCAAAGGAGTTTCGTTATGAGTATTCGATGGACGTTCGTATTGATCGCATTGACGGCGGTAGCGGCCTCAATGTGGGCGCAGTCTCCGTCCCGGCCGGTCGTCGGTCGCTCGGTCGTGCGCACGCCGTTCGGCATCGTCGCGGCAAGTCAGCCGCTGGCGGCGCGTGCCGGAGTTGCGATACTCGAGCGCGGAGGGAACGCCATCGACGCCGCGATTGCCGCGAATTCGACGATCGGTCTCATGGAGCCGACCGGAAATGGAATCGGCGGCGACCTCTTCGTCATCTACTACGAGGCGAAGAGCGGCAAGACCTACGGCCTGAACTCCAGCGGGTGGGCGCCGTCCGGCCTGAGCGCGCAGGTTCTGAAGTCGAAAGGCGAAACGAAGATGCCTCAACGCGGCATCCATAGCGTCACCGTGCCGGGCGTGGTTGCCGGCTGGGACGCGTTGCGGACGCGATTCGGCACGAAACCGTTTTCGGAACTGCTTGCCCCGGCGATCTACTATGCCGAGAACGGGTTTCCGCTCAGCGAGGTCACCGCCGGTAATTGGGCGGGCGGCGTGACGATGCTCTCGCAGCATCCGAACTCCGCAAAGACGTACCTTATTAATGGGCGGGCGCCGAAGGCGGGAGAGGTGTTCAAGAATCCGGACCTTGCCAGGTCCCTGCGGCTCATTGGCGACGAGGGCCGCGACGCGTACTACAAAGGTCCGATCGCCAAAGCCATCCTTCAAATCTCGAATGAACAAGGCGGAACCATGACCGCCGCCGACCTGGCGGAGTTCCAGCCGGAGTGGGTCACTCCCCTCACGACGACCTATCGCGGCTGGACGGTTTCCGAACTGCCTCCGAATGGAATCGGTATCGCCGCGCTGATGATGTTGAACATCATGGAACAGTACCCGCTCGCCGAATGGGGATTCCACAGCACGAAAGCGCTGCACGTGATGATCGAGGCGAAGAAGCTTGCCTACGCAGACATGATCCGATACATCGGCGATCCGCGAATGTCGAAACTCCCGGTCACTGAACTCCTCGCCAAGACCCACGGCGCCGAGCGCGCCAAACGGATCGACATGAAGAAGGCGGCGTGCCAGGTCGAGCCGTCACACCTTGAAGGATTCACCAACGCCGAAGGCCGCGACACGATCTACATGAGCGTGGTCGACAAGGACGGGAACATCGTGTCCCTCATTCAGAGCAACTACTCCGGTTTTGGTTCGGGCCTCGTGCCCCCGGGGACCGGTTTCATGCTCCACAATCGCGGCGGCCTGTTCACGCTCGAAGAAAACCAGCCGAACACCCTGGCCCCGCGGAAACGGCCGCTGCATACGATCATTCCGGCCTTCATGGAAAAGAACGGCACCCGGATCGGTTTCGGCATCATGGGCGGCTACAACCAGCCACAGGCGCACGCGCAGTTCATCGCGAACATCGCCGATTTCGAATTCTCGATTCAGGAAGCGCTCGAAGCGGGACGCTTCACGAAAGGGAGTTTCCAGGGCTGCGACGTCGATATCGAAGCGCTCGTTCCTGAAGCCACCCGCCGTGAACTGGCTGCGCTCGGGCACGAACTGAAGGTGGCGCCCGCGAGGAGTGGAACGTTCGGATTCGGCCAGGCGGTCCAAAGCGAACCCTCGGGCGTCCACTACGGCGCGTCGGAACCGCGTCACGACGGCGCGGCGATTCCGCAGATGCCGCCCGTATTTCCACAGAAGTAGGAGAACATGCGCACGGCGCAACCGAGGTCTTCTAACTCTTCACCTTTTTCCGTCATGGCTATCAAACGCTTTCGGCGCTTGTTTCGACTGGCGGGGCTTCCTGAACGATATATAAGCGTCCTTCAAACAGAACTCTCTTCGGATCCGGTCTTCCACTGGCGCCGATCGTCAGGTCTGTCCTTAGATATTGATGGACTCGTGCAACCTCATTCCCTTCCTGGTCGATATACGACACCGACTGACTTCGCGTGCAGAACGGCTCCTGAGCTACGGTCAGGGAGGGATGCCGATCTTTCAACACCCTCGTGGTAAGCTCACCACTGACGGAGCGCTCCCAGAATCGATTCTCATTGAAGATCTTCCGGAGCACTTTGGGGGCTGCTCGGATAATCGAGATATTGGCCATGACGATTACAACTCTTCGACAAAAAATCAAATCATTGTTGAACGAAGACCTCTCTTTGAAAGACTTCGAGGATTGGTTCGTGACGAACAGCTGGAATGCTCATAGAACCGCGTCCCCGGAACTTATGGATCTGATCGGGGGCGTTGAGTTGAGGCTTTCGGAGTTGTCGGCTGGCCATCTGCAATGGGATGACATGCGGTCAGAAGTGCAGGAACTGCTCAAGGCTACGGGCACTCCGACGATGACCATACGTCTTGAGTTTACTCGCTCAAGGAGTCCTGCGAACTGGCTGGTGACGCAGGTGGGATTGGCACGGTCATGTCGATACGGTCAATCGACACAAGCAGCGGTATCTTTGCACTCGTTCTATCGTTCAGGTATACGAAGAACCAATGTAGTCCCTCTTCTTCAGCGGCAAATCTCGCGTGCACTATAACGTTTCCGCCGACCTTGTTTTCGGGAATGACAAGGTGGTGCCCGACTTGAGGCCTCACGCGCTTTCCTGAAGGTGTTTCATATCCCAGTCTGACATCATATTCTGCAGGGCTCGGTCCCCCTCGAACGAGAATGACGACAGACGCCTCAACCGGTATTTGAAAATCGGGCGGAAGTTCAGCTGGAATCTGAACAGTGACGCCATCCATAATTCGAATAGCACTCAACATCCCGTCCTTTTCATCCAAGACTCGCTCGCAAAAAATCGCGGATACATGTGGTTCATTTACGCCGGTTTCGTCGGGCATGACTGATCCTCAATATGAATCATTGTTTGCGTGACGCTCCCCTAAACTTAAGTTGCTCGGAGATATAGAGCTTCAAAAACCGAACGCTTGTTCCATACGCGCTGTCAGGAACGTTCATTGACGAACAGGTTGACAGTGAGGGAAATTGTACTTCGGATATTAGAGACGGAACGATCGGTTTTCCAAAATGGGTATTTTGATCTTGGCGCTCAGGTCAAATTAGAACAACGAACGAAACACAAGTGTTGCGGAACTCGGATTCGACTGATTTAACCATTGCCGAACTCGACCGTTTGCGCGATGAAGCACAGTCCGCGTTCCTCGATCGCGACGTGGATCGGTACATGCGCCTGTTTTCACCGCAGCTCACTTACAAGTCGGCCGGCGGGAAGATCATCAGCCGCGAGCGGCTTGCCGCCGACGTTTTGAGACAGATGCGCGTGATGAGTTCCATGGAAACATCCAAAACACGCGAACGTCTCGAGATCCTGCCGGAGAAGGTGATCGAAGTGGTCACCCAGTCCTCTTCGATGACAGCCACGGCATTCTTCTTCATTCATCACACCACTCAGATTGTCCGCAGAGGAAGGTACGTCTGGAGGAAAACTGAGGACGGTTGGCAAATCGTCGATGTGGAAGTTTTGGACGAACGGTCGAAATCCCATTGGAGCATCGGTTTTCTGAAACCGCGGCGGCTGTTTTAGCGGAGTCGCAACCGGGCTCTCAATTCATCCGGCCCGCCGATGTCGTGCTCGATCATTTCACGGCAGATCAGACCCGTGAAGTTGGCGACGGCGAAACTGCTGCCTTGAAAATTTTGTTCGACCGGAAGCCCCGGAATCGTGCGCGGCAGCGGGGATGCCATGAAGGCGCGGTCCGCGGATGACCGGATTTCCGCGCGCGTGCATTCCGTATCCGGTTTCACGCCGAATACCCACGGGAAGCTGCCCGGGAATGACGGCAGGCCGATAAACTCGTAAGGAGCGACGAGGATGGGCATCCGTTGACTGACTTCCTTCATCAGGTCTCCATGAGAGTGTTTGGCCGTCGCGAAGCTGAGATTCACCACGTCCATCCGGTTCTCCGCGCACCATTCGAGCGCTTTCACAACGGCGTCAATGTCCGTTGAAAAGGACCGGTCGAAGATCTTGACCGCGTAGAGTTCGACCTGCGGTTCGTGGTCG
Organism: Acidobacteriota bacterium; assembly: GCA_023265365.1. GTDB lineage: Bacteria > Acidobacteriota > Terriglobia > 20CM-2-55-15 > 20CM-2-55-15 > JAHFTY01. The sequence goes on along the minus strand of JAHFTY010000158.1, from coordinate 5,121 downwards.
TGAATCGCGGCCGCGACCGCGGTTCCGTGGCCGAGCTGGTCGTTCCACGTTTCGGAAACGAACGAGATGCCTCCTCCGACCCTGCCGATGTGCGAGTGGCCGGCATTGATGCCGCTATCGACTACAGCGACTTTGAGCATGAGGCCACCTGGACCAGGCCGTTCTGCACGTTGAGGACGAGGTCCGCCATGCCGGCGAGGTACGCCCGATGCGTAATGAGGATGATCGTGCGCCCGCTCATCGCGCGGCGCGTCTCGGCCAGCACTTTCTTTTCGAGGTCGGGATCCATCGCCGAAGTGGCTTCGTCGAGAATCAGGATCTGCGGGTTTCGCGCCAGCGCCCGAGCGATTCCGATCGTCTGCTTTTCGCCGCCGGAGACGGCAAGGCCCCGGTCGCCCACGATCGTCGATCCCGGCAACGTGAGGAACGCCGGGGGCGGGACCGTGTCTCCGCCGTAACGAATGTTGTCGTCGATGGTGCCGTTGAACAGAAACGTGTCCTGTTCCACGAGCGCAATGCGGTGTCGAAGTTCGGCAAGCGGATATTGCCGGATATCGATTCCATCGATGTCGATCGTCCCACCATCGGCGTCATACAGCCGAACGAGCAGGTTCGCCAGGGATGATTTGCCGGCGCCACTGGAGCCAAGAACGACAGAAAGCGTTCCGACCGGGACTTCGAATGTCGCGTTTTGAAGAATCGCGTCCCGATCGTGCTGAAAGGTAACGGAATTGAACCGGATGTGGCCCGCGCCGATCGTCGTTCCGCGCAAAGCGCCGCGATCGTCGACATCGGTCTTTGCGTCCATCAACTGCATCACGCGTTTCGCGGCGACTTTCAGCGTCGCCATGTTCGTGTACAGCGTCATCACATTCTGAACGGGCGCCATCATGCGGGACTGATATGCCATGAACGCCACGAAGCCCCCGAGCGACATGCCGTTACGCATGACTTCGTAGCCGCCGATCGCGAACACCAGCAGCGTTCCGATGCTGAGGCTGGCCGACGGAATCAGTCCCGCGGCGATCGCGGCGCGCTGCCGTCGCAGCAGCGCCGTCACGAAGTTATCGTTGGCCTGTTGAAACCGGCCGATCTCGTAGTGTTCGCGCGTCATCAGGACCGTGGTTCGCATCCCCATCAGCGTTTCGACCAGGAAACTGCCGAGGTCCGAGCTTCGCTGCCGGACGCTCTCCGTCTCGGTTTCGAGCATCCGCCGCGTGCGCCGAAGTCCGTAGATGGTGATCGGCATCAGCACGAAGGTGAGGACCGAGAGCCACACATTCAGGTAGAGCATGATCACGATCGTGCCTGCCAGGAACAGGATGTTCGTCGTCAGCGCGAGGAAGGTATCGGCGGAGATTCTCTGGATCTCGCCGACGTCGTTGTTGAGCCGGGAAACGATCTCGCCAATGCGCGTGCTCGCGTAAAAACGCGGCGACAGCCGCTGAAGATGTTCGTAGACCGCCTTGCGCATGTGGAAGAGGATCGCCGCGGACACCTGCATGTAACGATAGCCCGTCCACGAGTTCAGCGCGTACGAGAGCGCGGTCACGCCGAGCATGCCGAGCGAGATCGAGACCAGAAGCCGGAAGTTGCGGTGGAGGAGCGCGTCGTCAATCAGGAGTTTCGTGAAGTAGGGCTGCGCCAGGCCGGAGAGGGTGGCGACGGTTCCAAGGATCAGGATCAGCGCGAGACTTCGCCAGTAGGGAAGAATGAACTGCTTGACGTTCACGTTTCCCAACCACCCCGGCGCTTCGCGCCACCCCTCCTCGTCGAGGAGGGGAAAACGCTTTTCCACGATTTCGGCTTATTGGGACAGCAGTGCCTCGTCGAGGAGGGGAAATTCGATGGTTGCTCCAATCTCGTTTTCCTCTCCTCTACTCATTGGGGGAACACGAACAGATCCGTGGTGAAGTCTCCGGGAAGTTCCACGCGTTTTTCGAACCTCAGCGTATTCGCGTCGAAGTAGTCGATCATGTTCCCGGCCTGATGGAGATACACCTTCCTGCCGTCGCTGCTGACCTTGATTGCCGTCCGCGGCCGGCCGTCGTATTCCTGGCGCTTGAGCAGTTTCTTGCCTTCGAGGTCGAAGACGTACAACTCGTCCTGACCGACCTGGTTGCGAACGATATAGGCGCGTTTGTGATCCGGCGACACCGAAAAGCTTCCGCCGATCGTGGGGCCGGTTTCATAGAAATCGACGTTGCGATCCAACAGGTTGAAATGCGCAATGCCCATCATGCCGCGATTCGTCATCGGATCCGTCGAGTTGTAAACGAATGTCAGGGCGTCCGGTTCGTCGTGCGATTCGAACGAACTGCCGAAGCGGAACAGGCCCAGACCCGGGTACATCGGACGGTCGAGCATCATCTTGTCCACGATCTTGAAATCCACGACGTCGATGATCAGGATGTCGCGCAAGAAGACGTAAAGGAACTTGCCATCGGGCGAAACCCGCATCAGTCCAGCTTGTCCGTATTCCCGCGGCAGTTCGAGCGTTTTCTCGATCTTCTTATCGCGGATGTTGATCTTCGCCAGTTGCGGCTTGTCGATGTCGTACCGGTCGATCTGTTTCGTCGTGGTACGGACCGGCGCGAACAGCGTCACGCCATCCGGATGAATGGCGATGGACCGCGTGAATAGCGTTTTCTTGTTTCCTTCGGAGAACGTGACTTCGTCGACGACCTTCTTTGTTTCGATGTCGACCACTTCGATGGTCTGCATCAGTCCGGTGATCGCGTAGAACTTCCTGCGATCCTGCGAACGGGTCAGGCTGAATGCCGCGCCATGCCGGAGTTCGATCTTGTCCCTGATCGCTCCGGTGGCTTCGTCCATGACGAGGACGTTGTTGGGCCACACTCCCGCGTACATCACGCCCTGCGCGAGCGCGGCGTTTCCCAGGAGCAACGCAACGATGAAAGCGCCGAACGCCCGGATTTTCATGGAAACACCAGATCGATATTGCGCCAGTCCTTTGCAGCGGCGCCGCATTTCTTCGTCCAGTCCGGATAGTTGTTGAGATGATCCGGAACCTGCGCCGGCCAGAAGCAGGTGATGTAGCAGTCGTAGAGATCGCGCTCGACCGGCTGGCAGAGTCCGGCCGTGCCGCCCGCAGAGTCGACCTCCCAGCCCGGCGAGAAGACGAGCGAGCAGCCCATCGGGTAATGAGGCGTGGTTTGGCCGCCGCCGGCCGGTCCCTGTGCCAGCGCGTAAACGTCGCCGTTCGCCGTCATCAGTTGTTCGATACGACGCGCCTTCCGGTTGACGGCCTTAAGATGCCGCATAGGTTTCTTCTCCATTGTCTAGGGTCGTGACCAACGGCATGGCTGCTGTGGGCCCGGCCGAGGCACTGCTGTTCCAATCGAGCGAAATCGAGGAAAAAGGAAGAGCCCGCTTCGGGCCGCCTTGAATGGCAATCATGCCGGTACTCCCACGCCCTGTCTCTCGTCGAACCGGTCGAAGAACGAGGGGGTCTTCTCCGCAATTTCGGCGTACGTGTGCAAACAAACGTCGATCCAGCCGCGGATCCAGTCACAGTAATGAAGATTGGCGTGGCCGATGTCTCCGTAACGAACCTGAGCTTCGTGGTAACAACCACCCGAACACATTCCGCGCACCCAGCAGGTGTGGCACTCGGCCTTATTGGAAAGGTGCGTCCGTCGATTGAAGTCGTGCCGCTTTTCCTCATCGAGTCCTGTCCGGATGTTGCCCAGCTTATGATCCGGCGAGTCCACGAACCGATGGCACAAGGCGATGTCTCCGGTTGGAGAAACGCCAAGCAGCCCGAGGCCCGCGCCGCACGCATAGCTTTTCGTCACGCCGGTATGGATTTCCTGAAGCTGATCGGTCATGTTCGAGAAGCCCATGTACTCGCCTTTCAGCGCCCTGTCGAGATATCGCCGGCTCAGATTCGTGAACTGGTCGAGCATCGAATCGAATCCGGCGTTCTGGATGGAGTACAGCGTGTTCGCCGACGTCGTGACGGGCGCGAATCCGACTTCGTAGAACCCGATTTCCTCCGTGAGGTGATCGAAGATTCGAACCACATCCATCACCTGCGACGTCAACGTCACGCGCGCGCCCACCGGCCGTGTGCGATGGTTCTTCAACAGGGCTTTGATGCGGGGCAGAATCCGATCGTAGCTTCCTTCGCCGTTGCTGTAGGTTCGGAACCGGTCCTGGAGATCTTTCGGGCCGTCGATGCTGATGGTGACGCCCACATGGTTCCCGGTAAGGAACCCGACGATCTCTTCCGTCAAAAGCGTTGCGTTGGTCGTGAGGCTGAAGTCGATCGTCTTGCCCGCCTCGCGGGCGCGGCGCCGCGCGTACTCGACGGTGGCGCTGACGACTTTGAAGTTGAGCAGCGTTTCGCCGCCGAAGAACGTCAGCGTCAGGCGGGGAAGATGCGCTCCCCGCTGCAGCAGGAAGTCCACGCTTTCAAACGCAGTCGCCTCATCCATGAAGCGCGTGGCCGCGGAGGTTGCGGGGGCGGTGAGTTTGTCTTCTCCGTATTCGTAGCAGTACTTGCAGCTGAGGTTGCACTTGTTGGTGACGTTCAGGACAAGCGTGCTCAACGGCGCCGCCTCCGTCTGCTTGTAGACCGGAATCGTCGCGGCATGTTCGGGTGTGGTGACGGCGCCGGTCTGGTGGAGTTCCGAAAGGCCTTCGACAAGGTCGTCGCGGCTGAATCGCTCCGCCAGGGCATCCACCACCGTGGCGGGGTTTCGCGGGCCGTCCTTGAATCCATCGAGCAGCGCTGCTGAAAGATCGTCCAGGCCGATGACGGACGATGACGGAATGAGAAAGGCGAAAGCCTTCCCGGCGGCGGAGAATCTTTTCATGTCGGACAGCTGAAGCCTGGTTGTCATTGCCGGAAGATCTCGATCTGCGCCCACCGGACGTACAGCGGAACCGTGACAATCAAATGCGACGAGGCCCGCAGCGCTTTTGCCGCGCCTTCACCGTTATACACGCCAATGACGCGAACATCCCCGAGGTTGTTCCGGCTGCCGCTGCGCTCCGGATTCGGTCCCTCCACATTGGGTGTGAAAAGGCCTTTCTGGTCGATCTTGCCGACGAACTTTGCGTCGTCGTCGTTGATCGTCACGGGGAACTCCTCGA
>JAHFTY010000157.1:7203-11524 GCA_023265365.1 Acidobacteriota bacterium | reverse complement strand
GATCGCCGAGTTCAACGATTCCACCGCAGGGTTTTGCGGAATCCGCAGGACCGTGTCGCATGCGGCAGTTTCCTCATCGGACAATCCGCTTCCTTCATTACCGACCAGCACGGCGCCGGGCTGACTCCAGTCACAGGCGTCGATTGGCTGGCGGGCGGCCGGAGAGGTGCCGGCGAGTTTCACGCCGGCGGCGGCCAAAGCCGGGACAAGGTCGTGAAGCCCGACGTTCCAGACGTGCGGCAACCGGAAGACGCTGCCGGCGCTGGCGCGAACGGTCTTGGAGTTGTGCGCGCCGGCCGTTCCCGGAAGCGCGATGCAGCCGGTGGCGCCGAAAGATTCGGCCACACGCAGGATCGTGCCGACGTTGCCGGGATCCTGCAAACGCGCCAGAACCACGATCAGCGGGTTTGCTACACTCAGAATACCGCCCAGCGAAAACGCCGGCGGTCGGACGAGAGCGATGATGCCCTGGGACGTCTCGGTGCTCTGGACTGTTTTGAAGATGGCATCCTCGACTTCGTACACATTGGAATTGGACAGACTCACGTTCAGGCCAACCCCGCGGCGGATGAACACGTCCATGACCTCGAGGCCGCTGCGAACGGCTTCTTCGAGAAGTTTGGGTCCTTCGATCGGCAACAGTCCGGCGGCGGTGAGTTCCGAGCGGCGAATCGCATTGCGAAGTTCGGTGAGTTTGGGGTTGTGCTTGCCTAGCGAGAGAGTCTGCAAGGATAATCTCGGCTCCGATGGAAGTGTTTTACACCGAATCTCTCCGTGAACGAGAGTTCGAACAGATTCTATCCGTTTTGCGCGCAGGAGGCGTCATCGGCTTTCCAACGGACACCGCGTACGGACTCGGAGCGGATCCGTTCAACGAACACGCCGTTTCACAGATCTTCAGCATCAAGGGACGTCCCGAGGACAAACCGATCCTGCTCCTTGTCGATTCATTGGAGATGACGGAACGAATCACATTACCGAACCCGTGGTTTCATGTCGCCGCCCGCGCCTTCTGGCCCGGGCCGTTGACGATGATCCTGCGCACCACCGTGTTTCCATCCAATGTCACGGCCGGCGCCGGAACCGTCGGCGTGCGATGGCCGGCCGCGCCGTTTGCGGTGGAACTGGTTCGCCGATTTGGAAATCCGATCACCGCGACAAGCGCCAACCGGAGCGGGTCACCCTCGTGCATCACGGCTGAAGAGGTGCGTGCGCAACTGGGAGGGTCGATCGAAATGCTGATCGACGGCGGCGAACTGCCGTCGCGGGGAGGGTCGACGCTTCTCGACCTGACCGCCGGGATGCCCACGCTTCGGCGCGAAGGTCCCGTCACTTTCGAAACGTTGCGCAACGTCTTCGGATCGAATCTCAGGAAAGCCTCGTCATGATTGGCCGAGCGCTCAAATGGGGAACGCTGCTGTTGACGATCGCCATGATTGCGCTCGCCGGATACTGGGGCTACCTCTATCGTCAGATTCGAAACTGCGCCGCCCGCGATGAAGCGCAGAAGGCGGACGTGATCGTCGTTCTGGGAGCCGCTCAATACAACGGGCGTCCGTCGCCGGTCTTTAAGGCGAGGCTCGATCATGCGGCCGGTCTCTTTGAGAAGGGTTATGCGCGGTCGGTTATTACGACAGGCGGCTATGGTCCCGACCCCAATTTCTCGGAAGCTCACGTGGGAACGGTGTACCTCACGCAGCATGGGATCGATCCGGACGTCATCATCACGGAGCAGGGAAGCGGGAGCACCGTCGATACGATCGAGGCCGTGTCGGGATTGATGCAGGCGAAGGGCTGGAAGACCGCCCTCGTGGTGAGCGACGGCTTTCATCTGTTCCGGCTGAAACAAGTGTTCAAGGACTATGGCATCCTGGCGTACACGTCGCCGGCCCCCAACAGCCCGATCGAAACGGGCTCCTCCCAGCGTCTCCTCTACAGCGTCCGCGAAGTGCTGCTGTTGTCCGCCTACCGTATGACGAGCTGAAATCCGAAGGACGATCGCTAATTCGCCGTGCTGATCTGCGTCAGGAATTCGTAGTCGCCGGCGGGATACAGTTTCATGCCTTGAATCCGGTTGTTTCGAGTGGAAGATGAAATTTCAGGCCGTCTCGCACGGGAATGCCGCAAGTGAACAGATTGCACGACACGCCGTTTGCTATACTCAATTGGATTTCCGATGAATCAACAGCGATTGCAACAACTTGAAACCACTCTCGGCCATATCCTTGACGCATTGGAAGCCCGGTATCAGCCCGAACAGGTCATTGTTTTTGGTTCACTCGCAACCGGAAACGTTACAGAGACGAGCGATCTCGACCTGCTGATCGTTAAGGAAACCGACAAGTCCTTTTTCGCCAGGATTCGAGAGGTCGTTCAGCTTTGCGATTACGACATCGGTGTCGACTTCCTCGTTTACACACCGGAGGAACTCCGCGAAGCGGCAAAGATCAATCCCTTTGTGCGAGACGAAATCCTGTCCAAGGGCAAAGTCGTTTACCGTGCAGCCGCATGAGCAGTGGCTCGCCAGGGCCGAAGAGGATCTCGCTTTTGCTCAGCTCGGTTTTCGCGAAAAATACTTTTCACAGGCCTGCTTCCTAAGCTGAAATCCGAAGGACGATCGCTAATTCGCCGTGCTGATCTGCGTCAGGAATTCGTAGTCGCCGGCGGGGTACAGTTTCATGCCTTGAATCCGGTTGTTGTACACGGCGACGTTGCTCACGTACCAGAGGCTGACGTACGGCAGTTCATCGGCAATGATCCGCTGGACCTGCCGGTAGACATCGCGGCGCCGCTCCATGTCCGTCGTGCTGCGGCCGAAATCGATCAGGCGGTCGATTTCGGGGTTCGAGTAGCGTCCGCGATTGGCGCCATTCGGCGGGAACATCTTCGAGTGGAAGATGAGATTGAAGATATCGGGGTCGTTGTTCGCGCCGATCCATCGCAGCGAGTACGCCTGGAAGTTTCCCTTCTGCACATCGGCAAAAAAGGTGGCGAACTCGTTGGAGCGGATCTCCATGGTGATGCCCGCTTCCTTCAACTGCTGCTGCAGGACCGCCGCGAGCATGCGCGCCTCATCCGATGACGAGCATTTGAATGTGAACGTCAGATTCGGATGGCCGGCTTCGCTCAGGAGTTGCCGGGCCTTCCCGGGATCGTACGGATAATGCGCCACGTTCGGTTCGTAGGCCCAGTTGTTTGGCGGTATCGGGCTGCTGGCGGGACGGGCCTCGCCGCGGAGAAGGTACTTGATGATCTTCTCCCGGTCGATGGCATAGGCAATGGCCTGGCGGACCCGCTTGTCGCCGAAAACCGGATCCTGCATGTTGAACGCGAGATATTGGTAATTCGTTCCGTCGGCGACCATGACCTGCTTGTCCGAATCGCGTCGAAACACTTCCACCATATCCGGCGTCAGCGAATTCGCCGAGAGATCTGCCGAGCCCTTCCGCAGTTCAAGCGCCCGCACGATCACTTCAGGAATGATCTTGAACGTCACCTTCCGGATGCGCGGGACCGGGCCATAGTAGTTCTCGTTGCGCTCGATCACGATTTCCTGGTCCTGGAGGTACCGGACAAATCGGAACGGGCCCGAGCCGATGAGCGTCCTGTTGAAGTCGGGGCCGGCTCCTTCCGGAACGATGCAGATGGCGCCGCGCACGAGGTTCCAGAGAAAGGGGGCGAAGGGTTCCTTGAGTTTGAAGACGACCGTGAAGTCGTCCGGCGCCGTGATCGACTGGACGAGCCGGTAGGTCCCGGCCTTCGTCGTCTTGATGGAACCGTCGCTCAGTGACTTGAACGTGTAGAGAACGTCTTTCGCGGTGACGGGTTTGCCGTCATGGAACTGCGCGTCCCGGCGAAGGTGAAAGACGTAGGTCAGTGGATCCGGAACCTCCCAGGTCTCGGCAAGATCGGGTTGAAGGTTGTATTGCTCGTCGGTGCGCAGCAACGAACTGAACAGGATCTGCTGCAGGCGGGCCGACGTCGCGTCCTGACCGATACGGGGGTCCAGATTCGTCGGTGCGAGATCCAGAACGAACGTGATATCGCCGGGGCCCGCCGCCTGCGGAGACCGGCACCCGGGCAGAAGAGCGACAAGGAGGATGAGGATCAACCGCATGGGTGGCCATTGTAGCGCAGCCCCGGGCAGCCGGAATCGAGGGGGATTTCAAAGTTCGGTTGTGCTTTGGATCAGCCCCGAGAGCGATCTCGGACGGCTTGCCGCGCCGATCGAACCGCGTCGTGGCCGACATCGAGCTCCCACAACCCATCGCTGCGCGCGCGAATCGCAGCGCCCTCACGCCAGTGCTTCGCTGAGTCCGTG
>JAHFTY010000157.1:0-7103 GCA_023265365.1 Acidobacteriota bacterium | reverse complement strand
GCGATCTCGGACGGCTTGCCGCGCCGATCGAACCGCGTCGTGGCCGACATCGAGCTCCCACAACCCATCGCTGCGCGCGCGAATCGCAGCGCCCTCACGCCAGTGCTTCGCTGAGTCCGTGAATAGCGGGCTCGACTGGCTGCGCACCCGGAAGCCCATACGCGTTCGCAGACAAGATTCGGAAACCTGTTTTTCAGGCGGTACTCATTAGTTTTTGCGGGCTTTTCCGTTCTCCTGGGAGAGTTTGACGAAGCAATCGCGGTGGTAGTCCCTTCCCTGATAGACAGTGCGCAGGTCGTAAGGCGCAATCCGAATACAACAGCGCTGGCACCATACGGGCTGTGAGATCGACGGCGCAGCGGTTTTAGCCTTCGCGGTCTTCATCGAGTTCTTCCCCCTTAGAAGCTTATCGGAATCGGTGACAGCGATGATTAGACGCTCAACGGACAAATGTGGTCCGTTTCAGAATCGATGCAGATACGACACCTTGAAAAACAATCCGCGGCTGACGCTTTGATAGCCTCCGGGACGGCCGTCGGGTTTTTCGATCAGCGACCCGTACCCCGCATGCATCACGGATCCGGGCACCAGTTCGTAGGAGGCGAGGAAGTCCGTCAGCACGCGGCGCCGGGAGCTGTCGTACTGTCCGATGGCGCGCAAAAAGAAGTGTTTGTTGAATTGGTAGGTACTTCTCGAATTCAAAATCCTCACGTCGTAGACGCGCGATCCATCTGAAGCGCGGTTGAAGGAGACCTTGTTGAAACTGACGTTCTGATTGAACCTCGAATTCGGCTGGAACGTCACGTTGATTCGGGCCGACCTGTTGCGCCCCTGAAACGGATGGACCGGATCGTAGTAGATGCCCCAGCCTCGATTGAAGTTTCCGTTCAGATTCAGCCATCGTGTCACCTGGATGCCGCCCTGCACCCGAAAGTTATCGCTCTTGAATTTCCGGCCGGCCCACGGCTCGTGGCCGAATCCGCGATCGATCCGGAAAAAGCCCTGACGTGTGAGGTTGGTCCTGAAACCGAAAAGGTGGAACGCCTCGCTCTCGCGCTGGAGGCGGTCGCGTCCGGCCTTGTTCCAGTAGAAAACGGTGTAGCGCTTGATCCAGGATTTCTTGTCCTTCGGATAGCGGCTGTGTTCGGCGTAGGTCCAGTTCGACGTGAATCCGGTCCGGTTGTAGAACGCGGTGTCCATCTGAAAGCCTTTGTCGTAATGCTCCGTTTGGCTGGCAAACGAAAAAGGGCGGCTGTTGAAGCTGTAGGAGAACTGGCCGGCGATTCCGTCCGAACCTGCGGATGGAGCGTTGCGGACGGATGTGGTCGAAGAAAGAACCATCGCGTTCATCTGATGTCCTTTCTTGAATCGAAGGGAGACGTCGGAGCCTCCAACCCGATTGTAGCGGCCGGCGTGCTCCGTATCGCTGACGATACCGCCGGCGTAATTCGATTCGCCGATTCCATAAATCGCTCTCGCGATGGTGAACAGCTTGTTCTTTCCGTCCACCGGTGCGCCGCGATTCCCGATGTCCTGCGGCGATTCGTCCGACGCGCTGAGCAGGCCGAACGTGGCTTTTCCTGCGGAGCCGGTCAGTTTCGATCCCCAGAACGGGTTGACGATCCGTCGTGTATGAACCGATGCGAGCATGTTTCCGTCGCCGCTGTCGCCCCCGGCAAGGTTGAACAGGCCCATCCCTTCCATGAAGAAAGGACGCTTTTCGGAAAAGAAAACGGGGAAGCGTTGATTCACCTGCACCTGGAACGCGTCGCTCTCCACCTGGCTGAAGTCGGGATTGATGGTGGCGTCCAGCGTGACCGAAGAAGTGATCCCATATTTAGCGCTGAGGCCCACGTCGCTCTTTCCAGTCGAGACGTTCCAGGTTCCTGCCGGCCCTCTCGTCTGGTTGATGGAGTAGGTCGCGCTTGGCAGCACTTCGATGAGCGGTGGCTGCTTCACGTGGTCGAATAACAGGTGGGCGTGGCGGTTGAACACCCACTGGCCCGGAGGAATATCCGGCCATGCGGCCGAGACGCCGAGACGGCTGATGCGCCGCCAGAACAGGATACCCATCCGGACGTTGTCGCCGCCTTTGAACCGGATGCTCTGCAGAGGCACGCGAATTTCAACCGTGTAGCCGTCCTCCGTGACCCTGCCGCCGCTGTCCCATACCAAATCGGCTTCCCAGCGTTCCCCGGATGACGAGGTATTGAGAGCGTCCATCTGAATGCCGCTCGGATTGACCATCAGATGGTAGGACGTCTGACCGTTGCCACCGGAGTCCAGGCTGAGTCCAACCCAGTCATCATTGAAAACGTTGTCGCGCCGCGCGATGGTGGTGCGGATCTTGTCGGGTTCCGTGTCGAAACAATAAAAGGAAAAGTACAGATAGCGATCGTCGTAGGTCGAGCGCACTTCCGTTCGTTGCGCCTGTTTTTCCCCGTAAAGAGGATCGTAGGACAGCCAGTCGCCGGTGGGCAGTGGCTTCGCGGCATGCCAGGCCGCGTCATCGAGGACACCGTCGATGGCGGGTGGTTTTTCCGCGCGTCTGATTTTGAAATCGGGCCGGTCCTGGGCGGCGGCCGGCAGGCTGATGGTGAGCAACAACAGAATTGGCATGATGTGACGCTTCATAGAATTCGACAGACTCCAAAACATCGATAATCGTTGGCCGCTTCGCTGCTTCGCTTTGGCCAGGCACTGCTGTACCAATAAGGCGAAATCGAGGAAAGGCGTTTTCCCCTCCTCAACGAGGAGGGGTGGCGCGAAGCGCCGGTGTGGTGTCCGGCATTCACACCTTGCTGCTCCGGTTCGGAGAGGAAAACCACGTAACGGCCGGAAGGTTACGCATGACTGCTGCATTCTTTTTCCCTATCCGGGTTTGCTATCCTACGCGTCCGATGAAAGCACTCCTCAATACTGTCGTGCTCGTTCTAACGCTGACGATTGGCGCCTGGGCCGGACAAACCCCGAGCGCTGAAAAACGCGCCATCACCGCATTACGCTTAACGCCGGGCGACCACATCGCCATCGACGGACGGCTGGACGAGCCGGCCTGGGAACGCGCTGAACCGGCCACGGACTTCATTCAAGTCGACCCCAGCAATGGCGCGCCGGCCACCGAGCGGACCGAGGTCCGGTGGCTTTTCGACAAGGACCGGCTCTACATGGGAGTTCAGTGCTTCGATTCCGAGCCGCAGGGAATTCTCGGCAACCAGATGGTGCGCGACGGATTCCTGAGCTCGGACGACCGCTTCATGTGGACCATCGATCCCTACGGCAATCAGCGGGGCGGCTATTTCTTCGAAATCGGGCCGGGCGGCGCTATGGGAGACGCCCAGTTGATCGCGGCCAGCAACGGCGTCGGTACACAACAGAACCGGGCATGGGACGGCATCTGGCTGGCGCGCGTCCGCAAGCACGATCGCGGCTGGACGATTGAAATCGAGATTCCTTTCCGCACACTGAACTTCAATCCCGACGCGGATGCCTGGGGCGCAAATTTTCAGAGGACGGTCCGGCGAAAGAACGAAGAGAGCATGTGGAGCGGATGGGCCCGCAATCAGGGACTCTTCAACCTGGTTGCGGCGGGCCGGATCGAGGGCATCAAAGACGTTTCGCAGGGCGTTGGCCTCGACATCAAACCGTACCTCATCGGAACACGCAGCGAAGCGGCCGGGGCCAATGTCGATCCGGTTTACAAAGGCGACGCCGGAGTGGACTTCTTCTACAACATCACCCCGCAGCTCAAAACGAATTTCACCATCAATACGGATTTCGCCCAGACCGAAGTCGACGATCGTCAAGTGAACCTCACGCGCTTTCCGCTGTTCTTTCCCGAAAAACGAGATTTCTTTCTCGAAGGTTCCGGGAATTTTGATTTCGCGCGCGAGCCGGGTAACGAACTGAATGCATTTTTCACCCGGCGTATCGGGCTGGACGCGAATGGCCGGCCGCAGAAGATCGACTATGGCGTGAAGATGAACGGCCAGGCCGGACGATCCGACATCGGTATGCTTCAGGTCCGGACCGGCCGGGAGGGCAACTCGTCCGGCGAAGACTTCACGGTCTTCCGAACAAAACGGCGCTTCATGCGCCAGTCCTATGCCGGACTGATGTATACGCGCCGTTCGACCCGCCAGTCCACGCTTCCGGTTCGCCAGACCGTGGGCGGAGATTTCGAAATGGCGACGTCCCGCTTCCGCGGTTCCCAGAACCTCCAGTTCAGCGGATTTCTCGTCAAGACGCCTAACGCCGCCAAACCCGGCGGCGACAGCGCGTTCGGCCTGCGTCTTTCCTACCCCAACGATCGCTGGAACGCGCGCGCCTCGTTCCGCGAGGTGCAGAAAAACCACGACCCTGCGGTCGGTTTTGTGGAGCGCACCGATTACCGGAGATTCAATCCCGTCATCCGGTTCGGGCCGCGGCCGAAGAACAACAAGCGCATTCGACAGGTGTCGATGGAGTCCTGGTTCGAACTGCTCACCGACACGCACAACCGGCTGCTTTCGCGCTCGTTCCGGTTCACCCTGTTCGATCTCAACCTCGCGTCGCAGGACTCGCTGCAAGTCACGATCAGTCCGACACGGGAGCGGCTCGAGAAGGACTTCGTCGTTCGAGGCCTCACGCTGCCCAGGGGCAATGTCTACGATTACACGCGATACACGATCGGATTCAACACCGCGAACCGCCGCAAGATCTCGGGCGGCAGTAACATCCAGCTCGGGACTTTCTATTCGGGCCGCCGGCGCGACTGGTCCGCCACACTGAACGTTCGGCCACGGCCGGGCGTTCTGGCGACAATGTCGAGCACGCTGACCCGTGTGGAGTTGAAAGAGGGAAGCTTCACGACGAACGTCCTTCGTTCCGTCATCAACACACAGTTCAGTCCCTTCGTTTCCGTCACCAACAATATTCAATACGACACCGTCAGCCGCGTTCTGGGCTGGCAGTTCCGCTTCCGTTGGATCGTGCGTCCGGGCAACGACGTCTATGTGGTGTGGTTGAACAACTGGAGGGACACTCCTCGAACCGGGTTTGCCGTTCTGGATCGCAACGCGTCGACCAAAATCGTCTACACCCAGCGCTTCTGATTGTCTTTTATTACAGCGGGGGGCTGGACGCGCCGGCGTCCTTGCCGGCCTCGGCGCGGATCACACCTGTCTTGTCGGTGAAGAAATGACGGACCGAGTTTGACGGCGATACCGGGACCGCCACGATCGTGTAGGAGCCGGCGTCGGCCGAAGGCCTCAATTTAATTTCGTAACCGATCGCGTCCTTCGGAGGTTCTTTCTCGATCAGCCGGGCATCCATCAGCTCTTCGTAGGTCAGGGCATACCGGCGATGACGCTTCATGTATTCGGTCTGCGAAATATTGACCAGCTTCAGAAAATTGATCGCCGCGGTCTCGTCGGCCGGCTTCGCGGCCGGCGCCGGTGTCTGGCCGGTTGCGGGAGTCGCGGACTTTTCCGCCGGTCCGGTGCAGTTCGAGGTAAACAAAACGAGGAGTAAACCAGTCAGAAGTCTCATGGCGGCGATTATACTGGCTGCCAACCGTCTGTGAAACGGCCGTTCCTATACAAGACAAGCATGGATACCCATGAATAATCGACGACTCTTTCTTGCCATCGCGACCCTGACACTTTCGATGCGTGCGGCCGCTCAGACACCGGCCAACACCAGGGCGACCATCCAGGGAACTGTCATGAAAGCCGGCGCCGGACAACCGCTCAAGCGGGCGCGCGTCAGTCTTCGCCGGTCCGGGCAGCAGGCTCAGCCCAACAATAATGCGGTGCAGGCACTGGCCGTGGTGGAAGCGGTGTCGGGCGCTCTCAACTCCGCCGGAATCCCGAACGGTCTCCCGCCGGGCATGGAACAGCGGCTTCAGGGCCTCGGTGCGCAGAGCACGCAGGCGGTGACGGACGACAGCGGCAGGTTCGTTTTCAACGGCGTGGAGCCCGGCCAATACCGGATTTCGGTCGACCGCGACGGTTACGTCCGTCAGGAATACGGGCAGCGGACATTCAACGGTCCGGGCATTGTTATTAGTGTGAGCGCGGGGCAGCGCATTCAAAACGTGGATTTCCAGTTGGTTCCCGCCGGTTCCATTTCCGGGCGAGTGTTCAACGAGGACGGCGAGCCCCTTGCCAACGTTCAGGTCCAGGCGCAGACGTACACGTACCAGCAGGGTAAGCGCGTTCTCGGGCCGGCCGGGCCGCAGGCGACGACGAACGACCTGGGCGAATACCGCATCTACTGGCTGACTCCCGGCGAGTACTTCATCAGCGCGACTGCGCGGCGCGGCGTTCTGCCGGCGATCAACTCGGTGGTGACGCAACAGTCGGAACCGCAGCGCGGCCAGGGTCAGCGGGGAGGCGCCACGCCTGCCGGACCCCCACAGAATGAAGAGACGTATGCGCCCACATACTTTCCCGGAACGGTCAGTCCGGAAAGTGCCAGCCCCGTGGTCCTGGCGCCCACCGGCGAAGTTCGCGGCATCGATATGAATCTGCGCCCGACGCCGACCGTGACGGTTCGGGGACAGGTGTTGGTGCCGGGAGGGCCTGCCCAGCCGGCCGGCCCAAACCCGCAGCCGGCGGGCCGCGGCGGGCGTGGCTTTGCGGGCGGACGCGGCCAGCAGGTCAACGTGGTCCTGGCCCGCATCGGCGCGGGCCGCAACTTCGGCGGAGGGATGAATCGCACGACCGTCAGGCCGGACGGCACGTTCGATATCGCCGGCGTGGTTCCGGGCTCGTACAATCTCATGGCTGTCGCACGAACCGAGGCCGGTCCATCCGCGGCGAAGACCCGGATCGACGTCGGGGACCGAGGTGTGGACAACGTCACGCTCGCGCTGCGCCCGGGCATTCCCATTTCCGGAAAGGTCTTTATCGATGGAACGCCCCCGCCAAATTTCAAACTCGGCCAGCTTCGCGTGAATCTTCAGCCGACGGAGGATTTTCCGAACGCCGGGACCAACGGCGGGACCGGCCAGGTTGCGGAGGACGGATCGTTCACGCTGCCCAGCGTGACACCAATGGAATATCGCGCTCGAGTGAACGGCCTGCCCGCCGGCGCTTATGTGATGACGGGCCGGATCGGCA
>JAHFTY010000156.1 GCA_023265365.1 Acidobacteriota bacterium | reverse complement strand
GAAGCGAAGCCCAGCTTCATCCTGAAGCTCCAGAAGGCCGACGTTCTCGTCGTCGTCGGGCGCGACCTGGAAATCGGCTGGCTGCCGCCCCTGATTCAGCAGAGTCGTAATTCCAGGGTTCAGCTTGGAGGGCCGGGGTACCTCGACACATCGCTGGGAGCCCAGATTCTGGAAGTTCCCCAGGGAACGGTGACCCGGGCCGAAGGCGACGTGCACACGCTCGGCAACCCGCACTACTGGATGGATCCGGAAAACGGAAAGCTCATCGCCAAACAGATTTCCGAACGCTTCATCCGCCTTCAGCCCAACGATCGGGCCTACTTCGAACAGCGCACGAACGACTTCATCAATCGCGTGACCGAGGCGGAGAAGCGGTGGACCGCGATGGTGGCTCCGTACAAGGGCGTCAAGGCCGTCACCTATCACCGCTCCTTCCCGAACTTCGCGCTGCGGTTCGGGCTCGACATCGTCGGATACGTGGAGCCGAAGCCCGGCATTCCGCCGTCTCCGCAACACACGCTCGACCTCATCAACCAGATGAAGAGATCGAACGTCAAGCTCATCCTCGTGGAGCCTTACTTCGATCTCAAGACGCCGAACGCAATCGGCCGCGAGACGGGGGCCGAAGTGCTCGTGGTGCCGCCGTCGGTCGGGGGCGTGAAGGAAGTGACGGACTACTTCAAGCTGTTCGACTACGATCTGACCCTGCTGGTTGGCGCCATTAAGAAATCCGGCGCGAAATAGGGAAATCCATGGACACCTCAATCGTCGAGTTTCTGGCTGCCCCTTTTGTGGCGAGTCTGATCCTCACCGGCATTCACGCGTATCTCGGCGTTCATGTGGTCGAGCGCGGCGTCATTTTTGTGGATCTTTCGTTGGCGCAGATCGCCGCGCTGGGCGCGACGATCGCACTGCTGCTGCCGGTATCGGGCGGCGATCCACATTCGCCGGTGACCTACTGGATCAGCCTCGCCTTCACGTTTCTCGGGGCTTTCGTTTTTTCGACGATCCGCAGCCGCCGGGCCCGGATCCCGCAGGAAGCGATCATCGGCATCTGTTACGCAGTGGCGTCGGCGGCGGCCATCGTCGCCATGAGCAAGGCAACATCGGAGAGCGAGCATCTGAAGGACATGCTCGTGGGAAATATTCTGGCCGTTTCATGGCCGGAGGTCGGCAGGACGGCTTTGCTCTACGGCATCATCGGAACGTTTCACTACATCTTCCGCCGCAAGTTCCTCGCCATCTCGATGAACCCCAGGAAGGCGGAAGCCTCCGGCATTTCGATCAAGCTGTGGGACTTCTTTTTCTACGCGTCTTTCGGCTTCGTCGTAACCTCCTCCGTTTCGATTGCGGGCGTGCTCCTGGTCTTCTGCTATCTGATCGTTCCATCCGTCGCCGCGATGTTGTACGCCGATACGATCGGCAAACGCCTCGCCATCGGCTGGACCATGGGCACCGTGGTGTCCGCGGCCGGCGTCTTTCTTTCGTTGAAACTCGATCTGCCGACCGGCGCCACAATCGTGTGCACGTTTGGACTGGCCTTGATCCTGATGGCCGCGATCCGGCCTTTGATTCAACGTGGTCCCGACAAAAACGTTCACCAGACGGACCACGCCGGCCGTGAACACGGCACAACCGGTTGAGTTCGGAAGGTATGGTTTTTACATGCCGCGCGGGAGCTTGGCGGCTTTGCACAAAAAGTCGCAGGATGAGAAACAACTCAGATGTCTCCTCGTTGAGGCACTGCTGTCCCATTTAAACGACATCGAGGAAAAGCGGTTTCCCCTCCTCGACGAGGAGGGGTGGCGCGAAGCGCCGGGGTGGTGCTATTCAAGAAATTGATTTTGTTGAAACGAACCGCCCCGCCGCTTCGCGGCACCCCGCCTTGGCCAAGGCGGGGAAAAGTCCTCGTCCTGCGACTCCATGGCTTCATGTCATAACCAGACCGCATCGCCCAACGTTATTTCTTGTGCAAAGCCCGCCATATCAGGCGGGGTGCCGTGGAGCGGCGGGGCGGTTCGACCAAGAAATCAATTTCTTGAAAAACGCTTCTCCTCGATCTCGCCTCAAACTCATCGAGTCGGGTAGGACGCCGCGTCCTGGCGGTTGAACCCGATATGGATGCCCAACGTCCGGCCCGTGCGGGTTACCGTGACGCCCGGATCGGGTGACGGCGGGTTCACGCTCTGCTGCACGGCCCACGTGAACCCATCGCTCGAGAACAGCACGGAACTCCCGCCGCTTCCATAAAAGCGCAGGCCTCCGGACGCAGGAATGACGCTGCCGAGGAACTGAAACGAACTCGCGGCGGTAACGTCGGGTTGCGGCGCGAAGTTCAGGCCGTCCGCCGACGTGGCGTGATAGCCCCTTCCGCCCGTTATCGGACAATAGAGATGCCAGGTGTCTCCCAGCAGAGCAATTGCAGGATCGTAGGTTTCCGCGTTCGCGAATCCCAGCCGCTCGCCCCGCTCGAAAATAAAATGGATTCCATCGTCCGAGATTGCGGAGTAGACGGCGCGATTCCCGTTGCGCGACGCGCCCATTCCCCGTTCCGAAGCGAAATAAAGCCGGAAGCGGCCGTCCGGCAGCACGATGAGCGCGGGATCGAACAAACGATTCAGGGTGGAGGGAATGCCGGCGATCTCGATCAGCCGCGGCGCTGTCCACGTGCGGCCGTCGTCGGCGCTGATCATCACGGCGATCCTGTCGAACTTGTCGGGCCGGTCGACAGGAAACCACTGAAACATCGCAAAGACGCGGCCATCCCGGGCCAGCGCCATGGCCGGTACGCCCGCACGTTCGATGAACAGACCGCGCCTTGCGAATTGAAGGCCGTCCGGTGATTCCGAAATCGCAAAATCGTTGTTCCACGGCCCCAGGTTCGCGGGCACTCCCGGCGCCACGGAAGATCCCGGAAGCGCCAGTTTCAGTCCTGAGGAGGAATAGCCGGAAAGCGTTCCCGCCAGAGGCGGACCGCCCGGCGAACCGAGCAGCACCACTGTCGTCATGTAGCCGCCGCCAAAGCTGAACTGCGGAAAGATGTCGGCGTTTACGGAGCTTTCATCGCTGAATGCGGGCGTCGTCGTGATCAGAAATTCCCGGCGCTCGTTGTAGCGGCCGCGCACTCCCGTCACGGCGATACCGCCGGCTCCGGCCGTCCGGACTCGCAGCAGTCCCCGGAAAGGAACCGGCAGATTCTCGAAACCGGGAATCTGATCCACAAACATCGATATGTGGGCGCCGGCAGGAACATCGACAGTGGCGGTCACCGCGTTCGGCGTGCCCGTCGCGTAAAAGTCGAGACGCACGGAGGCCGCAACGCCGGCCGGATTGGCGAGAGCCACTCCGGTCCGGTATGCATCCGCCTCACCGGAATTCATCGCCCCAAGCGCGTCCACGAAAAGCCGTGTCGAGTTCGCCGGACGCACCGCCGCGACACTGGCTTCAGTGGTGGTCACCCCCCCGCTTCGATACGAGAAAATGGCTGCGGATACGGGAGTCCGGCCCTCGGCGTCGGCGATCACCCAAATCCAACCCGACCGAACCGCCGGCGCCGCTCCGGATGAAGCGACGGCATGCGCGGAACGCGCCGGAAGCATGTAGCGCGCAGTTTCGGATTGCACCGCGCCCGTGGAATTCATGAATCGAATTTCCCCGGCAATCGGCACATCGAAAGGATTGATGAGAACTGCGCGCGTCGACCACCCGCCCCCATCGACGAAATGAGGAAGCACCGCAGGCGCATCCTCCGTTTCCGACAGGTCGGCGACCGGAAGCGTGGTGATCAGGAATTCGCCTCGCTCGTTGAGCCTCCCTCGCAATGCGGTAATGCCGACAGGCTGATCCGAATTCAGCGTCAGGCTTCCGGTGAAATTCGGGGCGGCGGCGAATGGCGCCTCGTCGACAAACCTTGAGATCTGTCCGTTCGCGGGAATAGCGATCGCTCCGGCGCCGGAGGCTTGTCCGATTGGATCCGTGAAATAGAATTCGACGCGGACCTCGACGGCATTCGGATTCGCGACGGCGATCCCGGTCCGCAAACCGCCTCCCATATCGACCACGGTGCGCGCGGCGGTCGTGGGCCGGGCGGCCGGCACGGTCGCCTCACCCACAAGAATCCCGTTCTGCCGGTAGCTCAGTATCGCCATCGCAGCGGGCGTGGCCTGCCCGGGGGCCGGCGCGAAACGGGCGGAACCGGCGATGGAGACGGGTCCGGTGTTAAACCATTCGAGCGTCAGAACACCGGGAGACTGAACGGAGTACGCGCTGGATGACACCGCCGGCCCCGAAGCCTGGCGAAGGATCAGCAGGAAGGCCAGAAAAAAACATCTCATATTCGACCCTTCGGACAGCACCGAATTACGAGCGCTCCAGGAAATCCAGATCCGCAAGATCCTTTTGGCGGCCGGTTGCGCGTTTGTTACGAATGAGGGTCGCCTTTCCGAGGAATGGAACAGTCAGTGGCCCGAAGGGATGCATCGATCGATCGCCCCATGCCTCATCAAACTGGACGCCTGAAATCTCGGTCAAAAGATCGATTCGCCGAGGCGGGATCCCAATCTGCAAAGTGATTCCAGGGGAAGCAAAGTCGGATTCCGATACGCCGGTTAAGGGAGCCCCAAAAGCCGTCAGCGCGCGTAGAACCCGGCCGGCGTTTTCAGGTGAGGGTTCGACCCAAAGGTCGAGATCGCCGGTCGCCCGGGGATCGACGTAGATATTGACTGCGTAGGCTCCAACGACAATGAAGCGAACTTCAGCGTCGGATAATGCGCGTATGATGTCGAGAAAATCGGGATTCATCCGCCTCTTTCGACTCCCATTGCTCCTGACTCAATTCCCAGGTCAAGGCGATTCGCTCCGCCGGTGTGAGTTTCTCCAGGAATTCCCGCTCGGCTTCCGCGACCTCCTCGGGCGTCCGGCACACGCGAACAGTGATGTTGTCCCGCCGTTTCATACGCGGCCGATTTTATCATGTAGCGAACTTCCATGCCGTCAACGGCACGAAAGCATGGGGTACACTAACAACGGCCGGCATACCATTTCCGCGGGCTTCCGCTATGAACACGTTTCAAACGATCGGCAAAAGCATTCATCGGAAGGAAGGTGTTCCGAAAGTCACCGGTGAAGCCGTCTACGCCGACGACATGCGCTTCGAGAACTGCCTGTACGGCAGGACGGTTCGTTCCACAGTCCCGCGCGGCCGCATCAACGATATCCGTTTCAATCCCGGCATCCCCTGGCACGAATTCACGATCGTGCTTCCGCGCGACATCCCGGGAAGGAACGGCGTGACGCTCATCGACGATCGACAACCATTCCTCGCGGATCGCGAGATCCTGCACATGGCCGAACCGGTCGCGCTCATCGCGCATCCGGACAAGGAACTCGCCGCGAAGGCCGTGCGTCATGTGGAACTCGACGTTGAAGAACTGCCGGCCGTCTTCACGATGGAAGAAGCGCTCGAACGCAACGACGTTTTCGAATCCTACCTCGTTCAGAATGGCGATCCGACGGCGAGATGGAAGGATGCCGGCGTCATCGTCGAGGAGACCTATCGCACCGGCTCGCAGGAGCAGCTCTACATCGAGCCGCAGTCCATGATCGCGACATCCGTTCCCGGCCAACAGGTGACGGTGTGGGGCTCGATGCAGTGTCCCTACTACGTCCGGAAGGCGCTCGCCCCGCTGTTCGGTCTCACACCCGAACGCGTGCGTGTGGTCCAAACCGAAACGGGCGGCGGATTCGGCGGCAAGGAAGAATACCCGAACATCATTGCAGGCCACGCCGCGCTGCTGTCGTGGAAGGCGGGGGGGCGGCCCGTAAAAATGATTTACAGCCGGCGCGAGGACATGTGGGCCACGCCGAAGCGCCATCCGTCGAGGACACGCATCAGGGCCGGCTTCAAGCGGGACGGCATGCTCGTGGCGCTCGACATCGATATTCTCCTGGACGGCGGCGCGTATCCCACGCTCTCTTCCGTTGTCCTGTCGCGGGCGACTCTTCACGCGTGGGGCCCGTACAAGTGCGAAGACACCAGAGTTCAGGGCCGCGTCGTCATGACGAACTCCGTTCCTTACGGCGCGTTTCGCGGATTCGGCGCCCCTCAAGCCATCTATGCGATCGAATTGCATATGAGTCGCGCGGCACACGAACTCGGCATCGATCCCGCGGAGATCCGCCGCCGCAACTTTCTTCGCAAAGGCGATCGCATGCCGACCGGACAACTGATCGAGGAAGACATTGATCTCGAGAGGCTGATGGATTGCGCTCTGGACAAGTCCGGCTACCGTTCCAAACGTGCCGCGTTCGACGGGACGCGGGGGAAAGGCATCGGTCTCTCCGTCTTCTTTCACGGCAGCGGATTCACCGGCAGCGGCGAAGTACGCCTCGCATCCCAGGTTTCGCTGCGGCTCGCAGGGAACGGTGACGTGGAGATTCTTGCGGCGAACGTCGAATACGGCCAGGGCGCCAACACGATTCTCGCCCAGATCGCCGCGGAAACCTGCCGCATCCCTGCGGACAACGTCCACGTTCACACCCGCGACACCGCCGTCATTCCCGACAGCGGACCCACCGTTGCGTCTCGAACCACCATGATTGTCGGCAAACTCGTCGAACGCGCGGCGATCGCGTTGCGGCAGCGTCTCGGAGAGCCGGAAGATTTTCAGGCCGCGGCCCGGCAGTACCTGAGCGACCATCACGAGCTTCAGGTGACGGTGCGCTATGAGCCGCCATCGGAAATTCACTGGGACGATCGGAACTACCGCGGTGAAGCCTACGCCGCATATGCGTGGTCGTGCGACGTCGCGGAGGTTGAAGTCGATCCTGTGGATTATTCGGCCCGAGTCACGAATTTCGTATCGGTCGTCGAATGCGGCCGCGTGATCAACCCCGCCCTGGCGGCCGGCCAGATCGAAGGCGGCATTGCGCAGGGCATCGGCTTCGCCCTGTATGAAAACGTGGTGCTCGAGCGCGGCGCCATGAAAAACAACCAGGTCGCGAACTACATCGTTCCGACTTCAGCGGACACGCCGGACATCCATGTCGAATTCGTCGAATTCCCTTTCGCCAATCCCGGCCCATACCAGGGGAAAGGCATCGGCGAGATGCCCATCGATGGGCCTGCGCCTGCCGTCGCAGCGGCGGTGGCCGAGGCTCTCGGAGGACAATTCATTAACGAGCTTCCGTTGCTTCCGGAAACCATCATGAAGAAGGTGGCGCTGTGATTTCGTTCACCGTCAACGGCAGGAACGTCGGAGTGTCGGCGCCGCCCATGAAGCGCCTGCTCGACGTCCTGCGCGACGATCTCTCGCTCACCGGAACCAAGGAAGGATGCGGCGAAGGCGAGTGCGGCGCCTGCACCGTGATCATGGACGGCCTGCTGGCGCTGGCATGCATGGTTCCGGTCTGCCAGGTCGAGGGCCGCGCCGTCACGACGATCGAAGGGCTGGCCGGCGGCGGAAAGATCCACGCCATGCAGAACGCGTTCCACGAGAATGGAGGCGCGCAGTGCGGCATCTGCACGCCCGGAATGATTCTGGCGGCGGCGTATTATCGCGACCATCCTTCGGAAGCCGAAGACCTGCGCGAAGCGCTCGCCGGAAATTTGTGCCGGTGTACGGGTTACAAAGCGATCTTCGACTCGGTGAAGGCGGCGATGTCGCGATGACTTTCGAAGTGCTCACTCCACGTTCTCTAACCGAAGCGCTCGACGCGCTGGACTCCGAAAAGAATCTGCTGCCGATGGCGGGGGCCACGGACCTGATGGTCTATCTCGAGGCGGGAAGCCTCCCGGCATGCACGTTTCTGAATCTCCAGGAAGTCTCCGAACTCAGACCTTCTCTTTCCGTCAATGGAGGGCTGACACTCGGGGCGCTGACAACCTATCGTGATGTGCGCGTGAGTTCCGTCAAAGACGATTTTCCGATGCTCGCCCGGGCCGCGCGCGAAATCGGATCGCTCGCGATACAGAGCCGCGGGACGTGGGCCGGCAACATCGCGAATGCTTCGCCGGCGGCCGATGGCGTGCCTGCGCTGATGGCATACGATGCCGACGTCGAACTGGCGAGCAAAAAGGGCCGGCGGCGGATCCCGCTCTCTTCGTTTTATCGCGGTTATAAACAGATGGATCGGCGGCCGGACGAATTGATCGCCGCCGTTCATCTTCCCTCAAGGCCGCCGGGCTGGCGCGAGTATTTCCGGAAGGTGGGCACGCGGCGTTTCCAGGCGATTTCGAAGACGCTTCTGGCGGGACGCATTCTTATGGATTCCGAAAACGTCGTGAAGGACGTGCGGCTGGTGTTTGCGAGCGTGGCGCCCTACACGCTGCGAGCGGTCCGGACGGAAGGAGTTCTCCGCGGACGAGAACTGACGCCGGCGCTTGTCCATCGTGCGGTTGAGAGCCTTCAGGACGAAATCCATCCCATCGGCGACATCCGCTCGACCGAGGCGTACCGGCGCCGGGTCACATCCAACCTGCTGCGGGATTTCCTCCAGAACTGATTCGGGCGTTCCACCACCCCGGCGCTTCGTATGTGACGTGTCTCAAGGTGTGATTTCTACATGAAACCGTGGAGTCGCAGGACGAGGACTTTTCCCCGCCTTAGCCAAGGCGGGGTGCCGCGGAGCGGCGGGGCGGTTCGTTCACCACCCCGGCGCTTCGCGCCACCCCTCCTCGTCGAGGAGGGGAAAACGCTTCTCCTCGATTTCTCTTCATCGGGACATGAGTGCCTCGTTGAGGAAATGTCAGGCGGCCAGGTTTCCTCTCCTCGAAGCACCGGGGTGGTGGAGCCCCCGAATCGGCCCGGAATGACTCAGTGGGACAAGGCGTAGATGGCGTAGTTGACGCCGAGCTGGACGGCGGTTCCGGCTTCGTGGATGGAGCATTGGCCGACGTCGAGGGCCTGCCAGTATTCGCTCATGTCGTTATTGAAGTCGATCATGACCTGGAGGTTTCCCTTTGGGTCCGAGATTCCGAGGAACCGCACTTCGCCGGAGTTGTACATCCGGTAGGGCGGCAGCATCTGCTGGGAATCGACGTCGTAGAACATGTGAAAAATCGGGTGATCGGGAGTGAGCGGCAGGATGTTGCGGTCGGGATAGACCTTTTTCATCTGCCGGACGAAGTTCTCCCACTCCGAGTTGTCGCTTTCGTTGCCGCGAAAATCGTCGACCAGCATAAACCCGCCCCGGTCCAGATACTCGCGCAGGTTCTGAGCGTCGGCGGGAGGCAGATCGAGGTAGCCCGGCTCGGACATGTAGACGAAGGGGTACTTGAACAGATCCTTGCTGTCGACGTCCACGAGCTGATAGGACTCCGGCGTGGAGTGCGCGGCCGTCAACCGCTGGACCAGTCCGGCGAACATCGTGTCGCCGTCGGGGTAGTCGTGATGCCACGGGATCTCGCGCGTGTTCTCGCGCCACGACGGCACGGGATGGTAGCGAAGGCGCGCGTAAACGAATCCGCTTCGATCGATGTCGCGCGGCGTCGGAACGTCTTCCGTTCCGTCTCCGCGATATCCCGGAACGAGACATTGGCCGCCGCTCGGCCCAAACGACTGCCTGCCGCCGAATCGCCGCTGCCCGAACTGGGCAAAGGCCGAAACGCTGAATGCCAGCGCGGCGATGAAAAGGAGTTTCCTCACGACGCCGCTTAGCATAAAGGTATTATGTCGCGCAGGAAACGACTGATTCTCACCTCTCGATCATTCTGATTCTGACTTCTTTCACCTCGGCCCAGAAGCCCCGAACCCGCGATCAGGAATATCGCGACGTCGCCGGCCGCCTCATTGGGGCGGCGCTGGTCGATGAGGGCGGATGGGAAGAGCTGCCGTATCTCACGACCCGCATCGGCAACCGTCTCAGCGGCTCGCCGACGCAACGTCCGCCAACAGCCGGTCTAGGTTCCGCATCTGCACATTTGCGGTGCATCCATGTCCTCAATCGGGGTCGCCGCGGCGTTGTCAGCCCGGCCGACATTGCCTGACGCTCTTTGTGGGATAGCCCCGCTTAAGAACGCTTCCCATGCCCCTTTTTGTTTGTTTGTGGCACGTCCTGCCGTGCAGTAGCATCCTGACTTCACACCATCTTGCGAAACTCAGGGGCCGAATTCGAAACGCAGGACAGGCTGTGGCCGCAGTCGGCGTAGCGGTGAGGCGAGCGCCCTTGGCTGCGGCTCACTTATTTGTAGGCCGCTGAAGTGAAGTCGTCCGCGCCCGGTCAGGAGGCGATCATGGCAGAAGTTGCGAAATGCCCGAAATGTGGGAAGTCGATCGATGAGACATACGAAGACACGTGGTGCATCAAATGTGGTGAGCGGCTACCGGAAGACATCAAGAGCCGACTACCCAAACTCGCGGCGGCTCAGGCTGCGAGCGATGCGGCGCCGAGTGAAGGCGTGGGCTCTCCGGATTCATCGTCGGACTCTCCAGTTGTGAACAGGTACCGAGATGCGTACCGGGTCGGAGCGGCGTTGGTCGCGCTCGGCGATGTAATCAAGACAGTTGGGGCGGTTGTGGGTGGCATCATTTTCTTCGCGGCGTTGAGTTTCGGCGGCATTCTCACTGTTACCGGAATTGTCTTTGCGGTCGTCGTAGGAGGGCTGTTCTGGCTCTTCGGCGTGGTGGTTGCGGCGCAAGGCCAAATCCTGCAGGCGTCACTTGACACTGCGGTAGCAACGTCGCCATCTTGTTGGCCACGGCGATGGCCGCTTTGTTGTGACCCCGGCGCTTTTGAACATCCAGGGCCCAACTGCGGAAGCGGTCCGGATCGGCTTTGGATTTTGCTGCCCACAGCACGGCGCGGGCTCCGTGGATGAGCAGCATCCAGAGATAGACGTCACCCCGTTTGCTGATCCGGCCGAACGACCGGCGCCCGCCGCTGGAGTGTTCCCTCGGCGTCAGGCCGAGATAGCAGGCGAAGTGGCGCCCCGAGGGAAAGCGGGCGACATCACCGACAAAGCCGACAAGCGCTGTGGCGGTCAACAACCCGACGCCGGGAATCGTGCGCAGGCGTCCGAGCACGGGAGTCTGCCTGGCAAGCGCTTCCAAATGCGTTTCGACGGTTTGGATCCGGGCTTCCAGTTCACCGATCTCGAGTACCACTTCATGGAGCAGATCGCGCAAGAGCATCGGAATCGCCTCTTCGGCATTTTCGATCAGCGCCTGAACATGATCGGGAAGCGCAGAAGCGCCGGCCGCAAACACGAAGCCGAACTCCCGCAGAAGACCGCGTGCGGAGTTGATGCGCATTGCGCGCGCGGCCATCCATGTGGACCGGAGCCGGTGTAGGGATGTTCATTGCTGTTGGCTTTCGGTTTTGACGGGAACCGGCCGGATGTCGCTGTTGCGCCAAGCTTCAAGCATGCCTTTGACGTCGGTGCGGTCGGTCTTGGAACGTTGAACATAAGGCCGCACACAAAAGGGCGGGAGCAGTTTGACGTCATGGATAACTTGCAAGTTGACTCGCGCGCCGCTCGCGGCTGAGCGGCAGAGCCGTTAGCTGGACTGGTGCTTTATCGATCCATGGATGAAATAATTGAATGCCCGA
>JAHFTY010000018.1 GCA_023265365.1 Acidobacteriota bacterium | reverse complement strand
GGACGATGCCAGCCCGAATGTCTCCGAAGACGAGGCGCTCGCGGCGGCCATCGCGCGCGCTCCCGAACTTGTGCTCGCCACCCGGCTTTCTCCGGATTCGGGCCCGCACGGGTGGCTGATGCCGAATGCGAAGTATCGTCAGCCGCACGTCCGTCTCGGGCACGTTCAGGCCGATCCCGACACCGATAACATGACGCGGCGCGTGTGGTCCGCGCTGATGGATGCGAACCACCGGACGATCTCCGCTTTTTCGATTGAGACCCTGCATGCCGCGGGCCTGCCCGCCAAGGGACCCTTCGAACGGGTGATGGACGGCGGCGCCGTGGTGCAGTTTCCCCAGCCGGTGAACATCCGGTTCATTGGAGGGCGGCAGAGCTTTCCCCAGGTGTCTGCGGCGAATGTCCTCGATGGCCAGGTGTCGTCCGAAGAATTCAGAGACCGGATTGTGCTGATCGGTCTGACCGCCGAGGGATTACAGGATCAGTGGTTCACGCCCTTCTCCACCCAGGACAAAGAGAAGATGAGCGGCGTCGAGATCCATGCGAACGCGGTCGACACGTTCTTCGCCGGCCGTTCGGTTTCGGAAGCGCCGCAGTTATACGTGTTCGCGTTTCTCTTTCTGATTGCGTTGTCCGTGAGACGGCTCAATCTGCATCGCCGGTTCGAAGGGATGCGGTTCATTGCGCTGATCGGCTTGTTTTTCCCTGCGACCTTTGCCCTGTCGTGGAGTTTGATGAAGTACGGCGACACCTGGTTTCCGTTCTGGCCGTCGTGGCTGGCGATCGTGGCTTCTGTCATCGGTCTGCAGGCGATCGAAATGATGCGGGTCAACAGCGATCTCGACAAGAAGCTGTCGCGTCTTTCGATCTGGGACGAAACGTTCCGGCATCAGGATCAGGATTGGGAGCGCAGCCGAGGTGAAGAACTCAAGCGTCTTTTCAGCACCCCGTTTCAGAATGCGCGATGGCGGCTGAAAGCGGTGGATTTTTTCAATGAAGACCTGGTCCGGTTCCTGTCCTTTAATAATGCGATTCTCGGAAGTATCGAAGATGTGATCATCGTTGCCGACCCCGCAGGACGCGTGGTGTATCAGAATCCGGCGGCCACGGCGCTCGATGGATACCGCGCGAGCCCGCCGCCTGCGCCGGTATACCTTTCATCGATGCTGAACGCGAGTTTCGAAGGAAACCCTCCGAATATGACGCTTGTGCCGTCTCGCGACGGGAAGCGTTTCTACAACGTCACGTTCGCGCCGATCAGGGAGTCCGGCGTGGTGATCAGTCTTCATGATGCAACGGCGCAGCAGGAACTCAACCAGGCCAAGAACGACATGGTTTCCCTGGTGTCGCACGAGTTGCGGACGCCGTTGACGTCGATTCGTGGATACAGCGACATGCTGGTCAAATACGACCTTGTCGCCGAGAAAGGAAAACCTTTTCTGGCCACGATCATCGACGAGAGCCGGCGGCTGAACGGGTTGATCCAGTCGTTCCTGGACGTGGCCTATATTGAGTCCGGCCGGCAGAAGCTCTCCATCTCGGAATTCGAAATGGGGCCGGTCCTGAAAGATATGATGGCGATTCTCGGGCCGGTCGCCGAGCAGAAGCATATCCGGGTCGAGACACCCGGAGAATCACGTCCCACGCGGGTTCGGGCCGACAGGCTCCTGCTGTATCAGGCGCTCAGCAATCTGGTGACGAACGCAATTAAATATAGTCCTTCGGGCACCACTGTGCGTCTTACCGTGTCTAATGGTGACGGGAAGGTTCGCTTTCACGTGGCCGATCAGGGCTGCGGAATCCCCGCCGACGAAGCGGCCAAAGTTTTCGAAAAGTTCTATCGCCGGGCAAACAAGGAAACGCGGGAACAGAGCGGGTTCGGACTCGGGCTGGCCTTCGTCAAGGAAGTCGCCGTTAAACACGGCGGCGATGTTTTTGTCGAGAGTGAGGTAGGCAAGGGCTCCCGGTTTACGTTGTGGATCCCGAATTGAAGTAATGCATAAGCCAAGAATTCTGGTCGTCGACGACGACAAATCGATCTGCAATCTGATGAAGTCCATGCTCGAGATGGAGGAATACCAGCACCGGGTCGCGAGCAGCGGAGAAGAGGCGCGTCGCTTGATGGCCTCCGAACAGTTCGATATCCTGATCAGCGATATCTATCTCGGTGACGACTCCGGCCTGAATCTCCTCGCCCGGATGAAGGAAACCAACCCCGAGGCGGAAGTGGTCATCATGACCGCGCATGGATCGGTGGAAACCGCCGTCAACGCCGTTCACAACGGCGCGTTCGATTACATCAGCAAGCCCTTTGCAGTGGACGAAATGCTGGAGATTCTTCAGCGGATCGAGGAGAAGTTTCAGATCGTGGACTCTACCTCCGTCGGCGCCGAACTGGCCGACGAGATGCCGAATACCAAGATCATCGGCACCAGCCCGCGTATGGTCGATGTCTATAAAAAGCTGGCCCGGGTGGCCGCCATCGATTCTCCGGTGCTCATTCTGGGGGAAAGCGGCTCCGGAAAGGAAATGGTCGCCCGGGAAATTCACATCAACAGCAAACGGTCGGCGTCGGAGTTCGTGGTCATCAACTGCGGGGCGCTCCCCGAGACGCTGCTGGAAGCCGAACTGTTCGGGCACGAGAAGGGCGCTTTCACCGGAGCCAATACCGCCCGAAAAGGCCTTTTGGAGAGCGCGACCGGCGGGACGCTTTTTCTGGATGAGGTTTCCGAGACCTCCCTCAGTTTTCAGGTCAAGCTGCTGCGGGTTATTCAGGAGCATGAGATTCGGAGAGTCGGTTCCAACGAAACGACACAGGTGGACATTCGCGTGGTGGCGGCCACCAACCGGGATCTCCGCGAGATGGTCCGCAATAACCAGTTTCGCGAGGATCTCTTCCACCGGTTGAACGTTTTTACGATCGCCCTTCCGGCCCTCCGGGACCGGCCGACGGACATCCCGCTGCTGGCGAGCTATTACCTGAAGTTATTCAACGAAAAGTATGGCAAAACCACGCGGTTAGCTGCCGACGCCATGGAGGCCATGAAGCGCTACGCATGGCCGGGCAACGTCCGGGAATTGAAGAACCTGCTGGAGCGGTGCATCACGTTCAACGATACGGGAGTGATCGGCGCGTCCGAGCTGGAGTTTGGCGAGCCGGAAGGCGAAGAACCCGTTACAGTTGCGGCACCTCCATCGACTGCGGCGGCCTCTTTGGATGAAATGGAAAAGCAGCACATCATTCGCGTCCTGCGGCAGACCGGCGGCAACAAGAAGAAAGCCGCCGAGATTCTGGGGATCGAAAGGCGCACTCTGTACAACAAGGCAAAGCGCTTAGGCATTGATTTTTCAAGCGTCTAGATTGTAAGATGCTTCTCGTTTGCAGGTTGTTATGTGGATTCGACGCATCTCTCTCGGTCTTCTCGTTGGGTTTCTTTCCGTCACGGCCGCCCTGTCGGCAGCCGATCCCCGGAAGGAATTCGACGCACAACTGGGCCACGTGATTTCCCGATTGAACCATGAAGCGGACGTCGATGTTCAAGGGCCGATGCTTCTGACGGAATTGATTCAAAAGGAATACGGAACGCGCAGCGAAGACATTAAATGGGCCGCCGATCACTCGGTGAAGTGGGGCGAAATCGCAGCCTTTGCTTATATCCGGGCGACGACGGGCCGGCGGTTTGAAGAAATAGAGGATGCTCGGCGGGATTTTTGGGCCTACGCCGAGAAAGCGGGAATGAGCCCGGTCAAGATGGCTCATTCGTTGGAAGGTTTCCTGAAGAAGGCTGAGAAGGAACGTAATTCGAGGATTCTCGATCGATTGCGCACCTCCCGGCGAGTACAGGCGATGCCCGACCTCGGCAGCGGCTTCGGCTTGTTCCAGGAAGCTTTGGACTTTCGCCGAATCGATTCGCCGCGGCCGACCAAAGTTCACACGGTTGCGAGCGGAAAGGCAAAAGGGGATCAATGAGGAAATCAGCACTGGTTTTGATACTGCTTCTTGTTCCCACACTGTGTATGGCGCAGGGAATACTGACGGTATCGTCGGCAATGGGTTCAGTCGAATGGAAGCCGGTTACGGCCTCGACATTCGCACCGATCCCGCTCTCCACGCAAACCGTTCGTGTCGGCGATCAGATCCGAACCGGTCCGGGCAGCCAGCTTATCCTGACGCTGCCGGACTCGTCGTATATGGTCATTTCGGAGAACTCGACCGTCACAATTCAGGAATTCTGGACGCCTGGCGTGCGCAGCCTTGTCAATATGATGTTGGGCAAGGTCCGCTTCTATATTCAACGGCTCGGTGGGAAACCGAACCCGTACAGTGTGCAGACCCCGACGGCGCTGATCGCCGTTCGCGGCACGATATTTGAAGTCACGGTGGACGCCGCAAAGACTGTTGAAGTGGAGTGTTTCGAAGGCCAGGTTGCCGTTGAAAATGCCGCCATTCATGATCGTGAAGTGATCCTGAATCCCGGTTACCGTACCTTGGTTCGGCCGGACCAGATTCCAGTGATTCCAGTGGCCGCCAATGAACCGCTGAACCGGAATCGCGTCATCGACGTCATCCGCAAGGACGATCCGGTTCTCAGCGCGAAAGACGCGAAAGCCATCGAACGGCTGATCCGCGACAACGATCGGCGCAACCGCACGTCCGATCCGTTGCAGGCGCCCTCAGGGACCACCACCACGGACACGCAACGCGCCAAGACCGGTACGATGAAGTATCCTCCCATGTGATTTCGGAATTCTGGTGTCGGGCACCGTATAACTGGTAAAACAGGTGCCTGACACCATGTTTCTCAAGCATCACCTCGACCAATTCCTCGATAACTTCCCAAGAGAACGCCACCTCGCCAACGATCCCGTTCAGTTCGTTCGCCGCTACGAAGATCCACGCGATCGTGAAGTGGCGGGCCTGATCGCTTCCGCATTCGCATACGGAAACGTCAAGATCGTTTTGCGAACTGTCGATCGGGCCCTGGAATATCTCGGGCCGCGGCCCGCAGAGGCCGTGATGGCATTCGATCCGAAGCGCGACCTGAAGCTCCTTCGAGGTTTTTATCACCGGTTCAACACAAGCCGGGATCTGGCTGTCCTTTTCTGGATACTGCGCCGGACGCTGGAAGACCATGGCTCTCTGGAGAACGCGTTTCTTGCCGGACCCCCTGATGCCGCGGAGCGACTGGATGGGTTTGGTGCACGCATGTTGGGTTTTGGTCACGAGCAGTTCTATCCGCGGGGAGAACTTCAGAAGAGGATTGCGGTCCGGTTCTTCTTCCCGGCGCCTTCGCAGGGAAGCGCGTGCAAGCGGATGAATCTGTTTCTGAGATGGATGGTGCGGCCCGAGGACGGCATCGATTGCGGCGTGTGGAAGAGAGTGGCGCCGAAAGACCTGGTCATCCCGCTGGACACGCATATTGCGCGGATATCGAGCTATATCGGCCTGACGGACCTGAAAAGCCCCGGCTGGCCAATGGCCGTCCAAATCACCAATAATTTGAAAAAGATTCACTTTGAAGATCCATTGAGGTACGATTTCGCGCTGTGTCACATGGGGATCGCGGGCGATTGCCCAAGGAAGCGGGACCCGGTGAAGTGCAGACGCTGTCCGATCCAGGCGGTTTGCAGGTTGTAAGAAAAAATACATCGAATTTGTTTGAAAATGGAATGACCCGCGGTAATCATGGCCGCGGTGTTTCGAAGTCAAAATTCCCAGGAAGGGACCAACTCGATGCCCAAGGAAGGCGCAAGTCTCTCGGTTGACTCCGCTCAACTCATTTCTTCACTGTTCGCGTTACTCCCGATCCCGGTCGCCATCGTCGATGAGAATGACCGGATTGTGGTGGCGAACTCCTACTTCAACGACGTGTTTCCCGAATCGACCACCCTTAAGGGATCCCGCTTGCACGAGGTCATCGTGCCGGGCCGCGGCACGTTCGATCTGGAAGTTCTTCCGCTCAACGATCAGGGGTTCCGGATTGTTTGCGGAATGGACGTTTCGCGGGAAGTTTCTCTTCGCCGCCAGCTCACCCAGCTCGAACTGCGGACCCAACGCGCATGCAAACCGGAAACCGAGCGAATTCCGTGCGACCTGAACGAGCTTGTGCGTTCGGTGGCGCGCGTCCGGGACGTGTTTGCCAGGGCCGCGAAGATTGCGGTGAGTATGGATCTGGACCCGAAGCTGCCCAGGGTGAAAGGCGATCCGGAAGATCTTTCCAAGGTTCTGCTGGGTCTGATCACCAATGCAGAGCAGGCCATCGTTTTCGCCGGCCGGCGTTGCGGTGCGATCCACATCAAGACCTGGGTCGAGAGCGACTACGTCCGGTTAAGCGTTTGCGATAACGGCTGCGGGATTTCCACGCGCGATATTTACTCGTCGAGCATTGAGCCGCTGCTCCGCGATGAAAGCAAAGTCCGGCCGATCGGCATGGGACTTTGCGCGGAGATCGTCAAGGAATACGGCGGCGAACTGTTTTGCTGGAGCAGCTACGATTCGGGATCGACGTACACGATGGACCTTCCGTACGTGACGGTGCCCTCCGAGCGCCGGGCGATCGGGGATGCCGGCGAGACGGAGAGGTTCGCGGGCCGATCGATTCTGGTGGTGGATGAGAATGTCCACATGACGGAGTTGGTGTTCGACGTCCTTACCCGTCATGGCGCTTCGGTCGATTTGGCGGAGTCGCATCGCGATGCGGCGGAGTTCGTGAAGTCGCGTCGTTACGATGTCATCGTTTGCGACCGGAACATGGCGGGCTTGCTGAAGCCCGGGGCGTTTCAGCGATTCGTTTTCGTGACGGAGGAGGCGGTGAATGCGCAGACCCGGCGCTTTTTCGCGCAGGCCGGCGTGGAGTTTGTCCGCAGACCCTTTCACATCAACGATCTGATGTCGACGATCGAAGCGCTTCTCAATCAGCAGCAACCACAGGGTTCCTGAGAACGCCGATCCCTTCGATTTCGATTTCGGCGATGTCGCCCGGCTGCATGAAGACCTGGGGGTTTCGCACAAAACCGACGCCACCGGGCGTTCCGGTGGCGATGATGTCGCCGGCCTCCAGCGTCATGATCTGGGAGAGGTAGGACACCAGTTCCGGAACCTTGAAAATCATGTTGCCGGTATTCGACTTTTGCATGGCCGTGCCGTTGAGCCGCATCTGGATCGACAGGCCGTCGGCGCTGCCGAGTTCGTTTCGTGTGACCAGGTAGGGGCCGATCGGCGCGAAGGTGTCGAATGATTTTGCGCGAAGCCACTGCCCGTCCGAGAATTGAAGGTCGCGGGCGGAAACGTCGTTGATGCAGGAATAACCTGCGACGTAATGGAGGGCATCCTCCACCGCGACGTGACGGGCCTTTCTTCCGATGACCACTCCAAGTTCGGCTTCGTAATCGACTTGCCGTGTCATCGGTGGAATGACGATGGGTTGTTCATGAGCGGCAATGGCATTCGAGTACATGCCGAAAATTAAAGGCTGTTTCGGCTCCGGTAGTTTTACCTCGGCCGCATGGTCTTTGTAATTGAGGCCGATGCCGATGAGTTTCAATGGGCGGAGGATGGGCGGCTGAATCCGGACGTCCTCCGGTTGAAACAGGTAACTTTGAATTCCGCTGGGGATACGCTCCAGTTCGCGGAGTTGGCTTTCGAGGATCTCCAGGCCGTCTTTCACCTGGAGCACTTCTTCGATTGTAAAAATCAGGCGGGGAAATTCCAGCAGCTCATCCCCGATGGCTTTGGTGATGTCGAAGCAACCTTCGCCGAAAACGCAGCCGATGCGAATAACTCCCGGTATCGTATTCCGGGAAAAATTCATGAATTTCAATCAGGGCCTCCTGTAGAATCGCGTGAACCCCCAGAATCATATTATGGAGGCTGAGAACATCGAACGATACGGCGTCGCGCAGCTTGCCGCCACCCGAAAATATTCTCCGGAATCGGAACACCGGCGCTCGTTTTTGTCGTTGCGCTGGCTCGTCATTATTCTCGCCTCGTACCTTACACTTTTTAGCCACCTTTCGAGCGAGAACTTTCCCATCCTTTTTACATTCGTCCTCCTGTTCGCCGGGACGAACATCGTGTTGGCTTTGGTGCCGGAAGGCTGGTTTGAGGGCTCCGCCGGTCAGCGGGCGATCGCCGCCTGCGACGCGTTGTTTGTCGGCGCGACGTTTTATCTGCTCCGAAGCCCGGAGACCTACCTGTACGTCGGATTCGTTCTCATTTTTGTCCTTGCCCTCGTTTGGCGGGACTTGAGGCTTGTCCTGTTTTCGCTGCTTGTGGTGAGCGTATTGTTCGGCGTGTTCAATGCATTCCGGATCGCCCGGTTTGCTCTGAGCGTGAGCATCGAACAGTTTCTGACGCTGTCGCTGTTCTTCGTCGTATCGATCTTCTATGTGTTCCTCTCCACGCAGCTTGCGCGCGATGCGAAGCTGTCGCGCGCGGTTCTGGTGGAGAAGAGGAACGCGGAGATCATGGTTGAGATCACGCGTGGTCTGTCGTCGTCGCTGAAGACGCGGGATATTCTGGGCGTTATTGTCAGCCGTCTTTGCGAGGTTCTGAATGCGACGGACTGTTCGATTATCGTCACGGATCCGAAGACCGGGTCGGCCCAGGTCATGGTGAACTCGTCGGGAGCCGGAAAGAAAGAAGGAGAGATCGCTCTGGACAGTGTACCGGAGCTGAAGGAAGCCTTTGACGGGCGGAAGATGGTGTTCAGGGACCTCGACGGGCATAGCGTGGTTGCCGTGCCCATGGTGTCTCAGGACGCCGTCATCAGCCTGATCCATGTCGCGGGGAAAAACACGGGAAGACCTCCATCCGAGGGCACGATCCGCTTCTTCGAAGTGATGGCCAGCACGGCTGCCAACGCCCTTCGCAATGCGCAGCTTTTTGAGGAGGTCGAACACCGTGCCCGCACCGATTTCCTGACGGGATTGCCGAACCACCGGTACTTTCAAGCGACCCTCTCCGCAGAAGTCGGGCGAGCCCAGCGGCACAATCATCCCCTGTCGCTGCTGATGATCGATCTGGACTACCTGAAGATCGTGAATGATCGCTTCGGCCACCCCAGCGGCGACATGGTCATCCGGACGATTGCCGAAACGATACGCCAGAGCTGCCGCGAATTCGATTTCGCGGCCCGCTATGGAGGGGAGGAGTTCACGGTTATTCTGCCGGAAACGCCTCTGGCCGGCGCCATCCATGTGGCGGACCGCATCCGCGAAAAAATCGCGATGGTGCAGTTCGCCGGGATTGGAAAGGTCACCGCCTCGATCGGAGTCTCGAACTACCCGATGAACGCCCTCGCCAAGGAAGACCTTATTCGAGTCGCCGACCAGGCACTCTACATCGCCAAGAATGGCGGCCGCGACCGCGTCGCCTATTTCAATTACCAGTTGATCACGAAGTAGTCACACCTTCATGTATGCAAGGCGCGCCTCGAGCGTACGGGAGAGCCGCGCGATGGGCAACCCAAGCACGAAGTAGATCGCCGCGGTCAGCAGACCGATGCCGATGTAGTCGTAGTACGTCGACGCAAGCTGGCCGTAAACCTTCGTCAATTCCACCATCGTGATGACGGACACGAGCGACGAGTCTTTCAGCAGCGCGATGAAATCATTGGTTACCGGCGGAATCACGAGCCGCACCGCCTGAGGCAGCACGATCC
The DNA here is from genome assembly GCA_023265365.1 of Acidobacteriota bacterium. GTDB lineage: Bacteria > Acidobacteriota > Terriglobia > 20CM-2-55-15 > 20CM-2-55-15 > JAHFTY01. The sequence goes on along the minus strand of JAHFTY010000018.1, from coordinate 23,122 downwards.
TGCGGATCGTCTGCACCCTGGTCAGACCCAGCGAAAGGGCGGCGTCCATCTGTCCTTTCGGTATGGACTGGATACCTGCGCGATAATTCTCGGCCTCGTAAGCGGCGTAGTTCAGTCCGAGGCCGATCACGGCCGCGTGAAGTGGAGAGAGCTTGATTCCGATCGTGGGCAGTCCGTAGAAAATGATGAAGAGCTGGATCAGCAGGGGAGTTCCCCGGACCAGTTCGATGAACACAATGACGGCGAGGACGGCCAGTCGCGGTCCAAACACGCGGATAACCGCCAGCAGGAGTCCGAGGGTAATGGCAAGCGCCATGGCGGCGGCAGAGATCTCCAGAGTGATGAGAGCGCCGCGAAGAAGAAACGGAATGAATGAGACGTACTGTTGGACTCTTTCGCGGAAGGTCCGCTGCTTCGAAACCGCGTCGATGTATTCCTTGAGACGCGGTGAATCGGCGTTTGAAATGGGTTCGAGATCGCCGAAGGCCTGCGCTGTCGCCGCGTTATAAATGCCCCACTCCCGGTAGATGCGTTTGAGAGTGCCGTCATTCCGGATCGCCTCGATCGCTGCATTGACGGCAGCCAGAAGGGCATCGTCGGATTTGCGGATGCCGACGCCGAACATCATGCGGACGGAACTCAGCTCGATGTTTCGGAATTGTGGGCCATAGGCGTAATAGAGGGCGATCGGCGTGTCCATGACCACGGCGTCGAGACGTCCAAGCGACATGTCCATGTATGGATTGGCCTGGCCGTCATAACTGCTGATCGTGACTTGCCCCAGATTCTGCAGGTAACGCTCCGCAAAGGACGCCTTCAACGTTCCTGCGGTTTTGCCTCGAAGGTCCTCCGGTCTGGTAATCCGGGTTTCGTCCAGGCGCTCGGTGAGGGTCAGCGTGGAGTAGTAATACGGAATCGAGAAGTGGATCTTCTCCGCGCGTTCCGGTGTGATCTCCAGTCCATTGATCACCACATCGTAATCGCCACGATCGAGACCCGGCACGAGGCCGTCCCACTGGTTCTGAACGAAACGCGCCTTCCGCCCCATCTTCGCAGCGAGCGCGTTTGCAATGTCGACCTCGAAACCAATCGTTTTTGACGGATCGCGCGGATCCGGCATGACGTATGGCGCGCCCCCTTCCGCGTCGCCGGCCCAGATCAGTTCCTGGGCGGGTGCGGGAATGGAGACGACGAGAACCAGTGTGAGGATCGCGAGTGGCAGTTTCATGGTCGTGAATCTACAATAGGCCATGTCGTATTTCATCGAATTCATCGACGTCCACAAGACATTCGACGATGGACGCAAGGTGCTCGACGGCGTTTCCTTCGGTGTCGAAAAAGGCGAAACTTTCGCCATTCTCGGGCCGAGCGGCGTCGGAAAAACCGTGACGCTCACCCACGCGGTCGGCCTGTTGAGACCGGACTCCGGCCAAATTCTGATCGACGGCCAGGAAATCACGACGATGAATGAAACCGGACTGACTCAAGTGAGAAAAAAACTCCAACTCGTCTTCCAGTCCGGCGCCCTCTTCGACTCGCTGTCCATTTGGGAAAACGTCGCCTTTCCGCTCATCGACCTCGGACTCGACGAAGAAGAACTCGACAGACGCGTGGCCGAGAAACTCGACCTCGTCGAAATTGCCGACCTCTCAGACCTGATGCCTGCCGAACTCAGCACCGGCATGAAGCGCGCCGTCGCAATCGCCCGCGGACTGGCGGCCGAACCGCTGGGCATGCTTTACGACGAGCCGACAACCATGGTCGATCCGCTGATGTCGCAGACCATCAACAAGCTGATCCGCAAAATGCAGACGCAACTCGGCATGACGCAGATGGTGGTGACCCACGATATCGCTAACTGTGCTGAAAAAGTGGCGGATCACGTGGCGCTGTTACACGACGGCAAATTTGTTTTCAACGGCACGATGAAGGAACTCTACGGTTCCGATCATCCGGTCGTCCGGGAGTTCGTGGAAGAGGACCTCATCCGCTTTCAGAAAGACAGCAAACTTCATGTATGAGTTGTTTTCTCGTCCTGCGACTTTTTGTGTGGCAACGAAGCGCCGGGGTGGTGGTGATAGTATCTTTGGCTTTGCATGAAGCCTGTTCTCATATTCGATCTTGACGGGACGCTCGTCGATTCCAAGAAGGACTTGACGGCGTCCGTCAATTACGTCCGGTACCGGTACGATCTGCCCTGTTTGACCGAAGAGGAGATCGCGCGCTTCATCGGAGACGGCGCGTTGATGTTGATTCGCCGGGCGCTCGCCGAAAAGAATACCGAAGCCAATGTGCAGGACGGCCTCCAGTTGTTTTTGTCGTACTATCGCGCGCACATGTTGGATGAGTCCGATCTTTATCCCGGCGTCCCGGAAACGCTGGACCGCTTGCGGGACTGTAAACTCGCCGTGCTCACCAACAAGCCTGTGCACTTCAGTTGCGCGATGCTGGATGGCCTGGGGATTTATCGTCATTTCGCGGCTGTGTATGGCGGCAACAGCTTTGATCACAAGAAGCCGGATCCGGTGGGCATCTATCGCATTCTGTCCGACACAAACGGCAACCGTGAAAAGACATGGATGATCGGCGATTCTTCGGTGGACGTTCTCACCGGCCGCAACGCCGGCGTGACGACCTGCGGCGTGACCTACGGCTACTCGACGAAGAGTTTCAGAGAGCATCCGCCGGATTATCTGATCGACAATTTTCCTGAGTTGGAGGCGTTGATCCATGCTTGAAGTGCGTAATTACATCCGCGGGGAATGGCTGACTCTGCGTGAGGGCAGAGAAGTCGAAGTCCGGAATCCGGCAAACCTCGATGAAATTCTCGGCAAAGGCCGGCTTGCCTCCGCGCGTCACGCCGCGAACGCCATCGAAGCGGCCGAACAGGCGCTCGAAGGCTGGGCCCGAACCCCTGCGCCGAAACGCGGCGAAATCGTGGAGCGGGCCGGCGACATTCTCAAGGCCGAAATGGATGACGTGGCGCGTCTGCTGACTCAGGAAGAAGGAAAGACCTTCACGGATGCAAAAGGAGAAGTCTATCGAGCCTACAACGTGCTCAACTATACGGCCGGCCAGTCCCGCCGGGTTGGCGGTGTGACCATCCCCTCCGAACTGCCGCGAAACTTCGCGTACACCATGCGCCACCCCCTCGGCGTGGTTGCCCTGATCACGCCGTGGAATTTCCCGATCGCGATCCCGGCGTGGAAGATCGCTCCCGCGCTTGTTGCGGGGAACACGGTGGTGTTCAAGCCGTCGTCCACCACGCCTCTGACCGCGGCAAGACTGGTGGAGATCTTCGAACGCGCCGGAATTCCGGCAGGCGTGCTGAATCTTCTGGTCGGTTCAAGTTCCGATGTGGGTGACCTTCTCATGCACGACCGCCGCATTCGCGGCATCTCCTTCACGGGTTCGTCCGAGAACGGCACAGCGATCTATACAACCTGCGCCAGCCGCGGAATCAAGGCGCAGTGTGAGATGGGAGGCAAGAACCCTGTTGTCGTCCTTGAAGACGCGGATCTGGATCTTGCTGCGGACGGTATTGTGTCCGGCGCGTTCGGATCGACCGGACAGCGGTGCACGGCGACCAGCCGCGCCATTCTGCAGGCGTCGATTGCGGATGAGGTCGTTCAGAAAATGACCGAACGCGTTTCGAAGTGGAAGGTTGGAAACGGCCTCGACCCGGAAGTTCAGATGGGTCCGCTCGTGAGCGAATCTCAAATGAAGACGGTCGAACATTACGTCGAGACCGGAAAAAAAGAAGGCGCACGGGTTGTGACGGGTGGCGGCCGGCCGCCTGGAGTCCCGCGGGGATATTACGTTCAGCCGACAATCTTCGACGGCGTGAAGCCGGAATTTCGCATCGCCCGCGAAGAGATTTTCGGGCCTGTTCTTTCTGTGATTCGAGCCGGGGACTACGACGAAGCGCTCCGGTATGCGAACGCATCCGAGTATGGACTGACGTCATCGATATACACGAACGATGCCGGAAAGATTTTCGATTTCTGCGAACGGATCGAAACCGGAATGGTGCACGTCAATTCACCCACGGTCGGCGGCGAGGCCCAGATTCCGTTCGGAGGCGTGAAATCGTCGGGAGTCGGCGAGCGGGAGCAGGGGCCGACGGTTCTCGATTTCTACACGGATGTCAAAGTGGTTTATGTGGATTACACGGGGGCGGCGCGAACGAGCAAATTCTATTAGGTGAGGTCGAATTTCGTTCGACGCTGACCACCCCGGCGCTTCGCGCCACCCCTCCTCGTCGAGGAGGGGAAAACGCTTTTCCTCGATTTCGCTTCATTGGGACAGCGGTGCCTCAACGAGGAGACATCTGAGTTGTTTCTCGTCCTGCGACTTTTTGTGCAAAGCCTCGAGGAGGGTAAAACGTGGTTTAGCAGCCCGTGGCAGAAGTGGGTCAGATACCTCGGCGCCAATTTTCACAATTCGGAGCAAGGGTCTGACCCCACCGAAAATGGGCGCCGAGGTGTCTGACCCAGAATTATCGTTGGCGCGAAGCGCCGGGGTGGTGCTGTTCAAGAAAAACGAAACCGTAGGATTCCCCTCCTCGGGATGAGAAGGGGAATCGTTTTCTTAGAACAAGTACTTCAGGCCGATCTGGATCTCGCGAGCGGAACCCGCGGAGGAGATCGCGCCGAAAGATGCGCTGTTGGTCGTGCTGACCGGAATCGCGTAGTTCGGGTGATTCAGCAGGTTGAAGAACTCGAATCTCAATTGCACCTGCTGGCTCTCCTTGAACTGCACTTTCTTCAGGACGGCCAGGTCGACGCTTTGCGCGCCCGGGCCGGTGAGGATATTTCGGCCTGCATTTCCGAATGTTTTCGCAGCCGGAAGGGCGAACGCCGATTTGTTCCACCACTCGGAAGAGAGGGGGTTGTCCTTGACGGGGTTTCCGACGAGGTTCGCGCGATCCCAGGTATTCCCGGTTCCACTCTGATCGACGGAAATGGACGGCGAATAAGGACTGCCGGTGTTGGCCCGGATGTTTCCGGAAAACTCCCATCCGCTGATCACTTCATTCACTGCCCCAGTCGTGTTCGCTCCCAGCTTGCGGCCGTGACCGAAAGGAAGCGGCAGAATGTAGCTGAGGTTGAAGCGATGGCGGACGTCGTCGCCCGACAAAGCGCGTTCGGCGCGCAGGTTGTAGCTGTCCTGCGGAGAACCGGAACCGTCGTCGATCAGTTTTCCGTAGGTGTGCGATAAGAGGAAACTCGTTCCGCTCGAGTTCCGCTTCTCGATGCGCGTATTCAGGCCGTGGTAGATCGAGCTTGCGGAGTTTTCTTCATACGAAGTCCGGCCGAACAGCGGGAAGGGACGGACGCCCGTCGTCCGGTCGAGTGGCTGGTTGATGTCTCGAGTGCGTGTCAGCTTCAGACCGCGCTTACCCTGGTAGGTGAGGTCGACCACGATCGATCCGGGGATTTCCTGCTGAATGCCGTAGCTCCATTGCTGGTAGTACTGCGTTGCCACGTTCGGATCGATCGCCGGCATGTTCAAAGCGCCGCCGGCCGTGGCCCGCCACGGATCGGCGAGCGTGATTCCGTTGGCAATGGTGAAGCGTTGGGAGATGGCAAACGGGGCGTTGGTGTAGTAGCCGCAGAAGCAAAGGTCGTCGATCTGGTAGAAGATGCCGTACGCACCGCGCATGACGGTCTTGGACCCGCCAAACGGCGCATAGGCAAATCCCAGGCGGGGCGCGAAGTTGTTGTAGTCGTTCTTGTAGAGTCCCTTGGCGCCGCGTTCGATCGCCACGTTCGGGAACAGTTTCGTGAACGCCGCGATGGTCTCGGTGAACCGCGGGTTGTTGCCGACGACCCGCAGTCCGCCCTTGCCCCCGGCGACCGTGGGATCGAAGGCGGCGAGTTTGTCGTACTTCTCGCGGATGCGGCCCAGGGCTTCATAACGTACACCGATGTTCAGGGTCAGTTTCTTGGTGACTTTCCAGTCGTCCTGGAAGAATGCGTTGATCGACGTCCGGCGCGGATGATCGCTGATCGCCCCCAGGGGTACCTGCCGATCGCTCGTGGCCGGGATGCCGAGCAGGAAATCCGCGAACGCATTTCCGGATGCGCGGCCCGCCGTGACGTCCGCGGCCGATCCGCCGGTGAACGAGAACGTGCCGCGGCCATGGTTGATCATGATCAGGTTCATCTGCTGGAGGTAGTAGTCGGCGCCAAACTTGAACGCGTGGCTGCCGCGGAAAATGGAGATGTTGTCGCTGAAGTTGAACGTCTGGTCCGTTCGCGGCTGGGGCATGTTGGTGGCGTCACCGATCGTCGCAAACCCGGTGATCGACACTCTCGGGACTCCCCAGGCGATCGGGTCGATATCCGCCGCAGTTCCCGGAATGCCGAATTGCGCGTTGAAATTGGTGTTCGGATTCTCCTGGAACCGGACGCGCCGCACGCGCCCAAAACCCGCGCGGAACTCGTTGATCATCTGCTGGGAGACGGTCCATACCTCGTTCAACGAGAGACTCTGAGACTTGATTCTTCCGCGAGTCATGAAGCCCGGTACTTCCGGCCGTCCCGCAATGGCCCATTCCATGAGGTTGTTGTTGTAGAAATTGTACGAACCATGGAACTGGTGCTTGTCGTTGATGCGGTAGTCGATTCGGCCGTTCGGCTGATGGAAATTATCCGGAATCGGCAGCAGCGCCGTGGAATTGCTCGGTCCGAACCCTTTGGTCGGATCCGGCCAGAACTGGCGGAACTTCAGGGCAATGGGACTCAGTCGGTTCGCGGGAATGCGGTTTCCGGGGAAGCATCCGCGCGCATCGGTCGCGGAGCAAGGCAAACCCTGAGCGCGAAGAACGGGATCGCTGATCGGCGCGGTGTAGCGCGAAAGATCGCCCGACCAGAATTCCGGCATCGGCACTGTCGGAGCGGTCGTCTGGAATTTGGTCTGCCGCTGGCCCTGATATCCGGCAAAGAAGAAGATCTTATCCTTCACGATCGGCCCGCCGACGGTCGCGCCGTACTGGTGACGCTTGAATTCAGGCAGGTGCTTGACCGGCCACGGATCGAAGACGTTCCGGGCATCGAGGTTGTCGTTGCGCGTGAAGGCGAACGTCGTTCCATGAAGCTTGTTGGTCCCCGACTTCGTCACCACGTCGACCTGCGCGCCGGCATAACGTCCATACTGGGCAGCGTAAGTGCTGGTCTGCACCTTGAACTCGCCGACTGCATCCACATTGATGCGGGCCGCGATTTCCATCGTACCGGTTCCGTTGTTGTTCACGCCGTCGAGCAGGAACTGGTTCGTGTTCTCGCTCAGTCCGGCGACGGAGAATCCGCCGCGATCGCCGAGCGAACTTCCCGGACGCGGAGCGAAAGCGCCGGGCACGATATACGCCAACTGCGAAAAGTCGCGGCCATTCAGCGGCATCGTGATGATTTTCCGTTCATCCACAACCTGGCCGACCGACGAATCGTCCGTCTGCACCAGGGGAGCGGCCGACGTCACTTCGATAACCTCGGACACGTCACCGGGGTTCAGAACGAAGTCCAGACGAACGCGTGCGTCGATGTCGACTTTGATGTTGTTCCGGACTTCCTTCTTGAAACCAGTCAGCTCCACCGTGACGTTGTAGGTTCCAAGGGGCAATTGGTCGATGCGGTAGTTGCCGCTCTCATTCGTGATGACGGTACGCGTCAACCCGATTGCGGAATTGGTTGCCGTCAGCGAAACGCCCGGAATCACCGCTCCGCTGGCGTCGGCAACGGAACCGAGTACGGTGCCGGAGGAAAGCTGACTATATGCAGGCGTGATCACCACTGCACAAAGAACCATCATACCCAGAAGACTTCTGAATGCTTTTGATGTCATCGTTGATCTCCAGTAGCCTCGATCTGCTTTTCGAAACTTTTTATTCACAATTTTGTAGAATGCGTCGTGGCCCGTTCCTAAGTTATTGAAAACCGGAATCCAGAGCGGAGTATGAGCATGCCACTGTCCATCGGCTTCTACCAACGAAATCCGACACCGGCCAGAGTCGCGATATTGGACCGTCCCAGCGTTTGAGGGACTTCTTCGCGCCGGAAGTGGATGTTTCGGACGTCGATCCGCAGCAGATACCGCGACGAAATGTTTTTCGTGGCAGCGACTCCGTAGTTCCAGAAATGACGGCTCTCCTCAATCTGGATTTGCGTCGGCACACGGACTCGTGCCCATCCGTAGCCACCGCGGACGATCGTCTGGAATCCCCAAACCTTCAAAAGCGGCCAGCCTCCTCCGGCGTCGGCGGTCAGGGCCGTCCCTTGCGTCTTCTGTTCGACGCTGCGGTTCGGGCCCAGGAATACCTCCTTCTCGCCCGTCGGAGACCACAGGAAAGCGCCATCCACGCGGATCTTCCACAGGGAAGTTGCCGCGCCCGCTCCCAATACCGGCGATACGGTCGAGATGGGGCCGCTTCGGAATGATGTGAAGTCCAGCCGGCTGGCCTGCAGCCGCCACATGGCGCCGCCGTAGCCGACCACGTGGGTTTGCGCAAGAGCTAATGCCGGGAAGACAAGAACGAGTGCTGCGATGCGTATGACCATATTAAGAAGAGACCCGCGATAAGGACAGTCATGCCAAGAACCGGAGGCGCCGCCTTTGGAATCCATAGATGAAACCGGGTCAAACGTTCTCCCATGAGGCCAACGTCTTCCCAGTGCGGATGATAGGCGCGGAGAGACCCCGACGGCCCGTGATCCGTCAGCCCGGTGTAGTAAGGAGCCTCGATGAAAGCCGTTCCGTAAAGGATCATGGCGAGAAAACAGAAAGCCACGACGGCGGTGACCCGGCGGGCACTGCGCTTTGAAAACAAGAACTCGATGCCGAGAACGAAGACAAGGGCTTCGACCGGAACGAGCGGCGACAGGTACCAACCCTGGATGACGGAAATGCCTGCCTGTTGGTAAACCTGCGTGGCGTAGTAGATCAGCGACGCACCGAAGACTGCATACACAAGAACGATCGCCTGGATGCTCAGGAAGTCGAGAGAGTTGGCGGGACCACCCCGGCTCATTGAGGGGAAAATGCCGAGGCGATTCATTTTCCCCTCCTCGACGAGGGGTGGCGCGAAGCGCCGGGGTGGTCTTGAGGCCGTCGGATACATCCCTCTTCTTAGAGCTGCGATAAAGCCGCACAGTCCCACGATGAAAAACACGATCACCGTCTTGTAAATCCACGACCGGTATTGCAGCAGCGAGAAGTTGCCGATCCAGATGTGCGACACCGCCGTCAGCCGGAACATGTCGATCCAGTTCAAGTGGGAAAGGGCCGCCAGCGACGAACCGATGCTCGTACCTGCATCGACCGTTTCGGGCAGACCGGTAAGCGATCCGGACCGGAGCACGTTGGGAACGTAGGCGATCCAGCCAACCAGGGACCACGCGCCAACCGTTTTCAACGATCGAAATTCCTTCAGGGAGGCCAGTGCGATCGCGATCGCCACGAAGAAGGGAATGAAAATCGCCTTGGTGAGAAGGCCCGCGGCCAGGGTCCAGGCCAAGAGCCTCGCATCCTGCTTCGATCGAGACTGAATGAAGCGTACGAGCGCCAGGAAGATCGCCGCCGCGAGAGGAACGGCCAGGGCGTCGTTGGACACACGTGCGATGCCGGGATAAATACCCGGGAACATGGAGACCAGTATGGCAACGCCGTCCGCTGAGCTTTCGGACAACGCAATGCGCTTCGCCAGGGCGTAGGCCAGTGGAACCACTGCGGAGGCCATTAAAACGGAGAGGATCCGCATCAACAGGAAAGTGTTCGTCAGCGAAAGTGCGAGGGAAGCGCCCAGAAACGCGATCGACGCCGACGTGTAATAAAGCGGAGCCTGATGGCCCTCGTATTGTTTGGAGAACGCAGATTGCCCCTGCCTGTAGGAGACCTTATCGAACTGCAACGCTCGAATGGCATCGTCGGCTTTCCGCCGTTCCGTTTCCGGTTGTTGCCAGTACTCCTCCTGCGATTGCAGCTCCGGATATATCTCATGAAGTTTCCATCCGACCGGATGAAGCCGGAGGAATTGTTCGAGTTCGACAGATAGATTGACCGGAGTTCCCGGGTCGACGAGTCTCCGGGCGGCGACGCCAGTCGCGGCATGATGCTGGATCAGCCCCAGGTGCCACGGTTCGTCGAATCCTTCGCCGAGAGGCACGACCAGGCTCGTGAACAGGCCTGTCAGTACGAAGAATAACCATGCGAGCACGACCGTCTTCATTGCGCCGTAATTGTACGGGTTCTCCACGGCATCGGCTATAATGCGGCCGATTTATGCCGTTTTTGGCCTTCTTTTTCATCCTCGCGTTGCAGGCCCAGCCGTTTTCTCAAGCCGGCGGCCCGGTTGCCGGGTCGGTCGCTTGTCAGGCGTGTCATTCCGATATTTATTCGAGGTGGTCGGATTCCATTCACGGAAGGATGATTCAGAGGGCCAATCGAAAATCCGTTGTGTCGAGGACGGATCTTGCAGGAGGTCTGGCCGCGAGCAAGGAATGGCAGGAAGGAATCCTCTATATCGAAGAGAACGGCGTTCGAAACCGCGTCGACTACACGCTGGGCAATCGGCGGATTCAGCATTATCTGACGACGCGCGCCAATGGAGAAATCCACGTTCTTCGCACCACTTGGGACATCAAGCGCGGCGAGTGGTTCGATTCGAAGGACATCGTCCCGGGCGCTCCCGCACAATTCGTGCAACAGTGGAATCAGACCTGCGTTTACTGCCATGTGACGCAGCAGGTACAGGACGTGAAGGGGTTCGATCCGGAGACGCGCGAATACCGGACGTCCTGGGTTGAATCGAGCGCGACGTGCGAGCGATGCCACGGTCCCATGTCCTCCCACGCGGAAGCCGCATCCAACGGCGAGGCGGCAAAGTATCCGCCCGCGAAGCCCGTCACGCCGTTCGAGAAACTGGCGATGTGCGGACAGTGTCACTGGCAGAAGACGGTTCTCGCGACAGGGTTCAACACCAGGCAGCGCTATTTCGACTACTACTCTCCGGCGTTAATGCATCTTGAAGACAGCGCCTTGACAGCCATCGATTCCTCATGGTGGGTCGACGGCCGGCCTCGACGATTCAGCAATGAGGCCATGGCTTTCTACCTGAGCGGGTGTTTCCAGTCCGGTAAAGCGGCGTGCACGAGCTGCCACGATCCGCATTGGAACCGGACAGACGGCAACGACGCGTTGATGAAGAACGCGGATCAGTACTGCATCCGCTGCCACGCCACCGAAAAGGCGGAAAAACACACGAATCATCCGGCCGCGTCCACCGGGGCGAGTTGTGTGGGCTGCCACATGCCCCACGCCGCGCAAGGCGTCAAGTCGACGATGCGCGACCACACCATGAGCATTCCCGAGCCGGAAAACACCGTTCGATACGGTGTGCCGAACGCGTGCAACGAATGCCATACCGGCAAGACTCCCGAGTGGGCCCTGGAAAACGTCGAACGCTGGTATCCCGGCCGGACCCCTCGCCCCCGCCTTCGCGCAACCGCATTTGCGCTTGCACGAAAAGGCGATGCGCGCGCTGTGAATCCGCTGGTCCGCCTTGCGAACGATCCTTCCGAAAACCCGGAGATCCGCGCGACGGCGGCCGGATTCCTCGGGAGATTTCCGGGCGATGTCTCCACGCGCATGCTCATTGCCCTGGCCAAAGACAAGGAACCCATGGTCCGGCTCGAGGCCGCACGATCGCTCGCCGGCGTCCAGACCCTTCTCTCTGCCCGGGCTCTGGCCGAACTCCTGGACGATCCGTATCGTTCGGTTCGAGTTCAGGCGGCAGCATCGCTCACGTCGCCGTTGTTTCCGCCGCTGACGTTCTCCGAAGCGAAGAAGCGATCGTTCGATCTCGCCGTTGCCGAATTCCGGAAGAGTCTGGAACTCGAAGGCGATCATCCCAACGTCCAGGTGCGGCTCGGCGGGCTTGAGGCGACGCTCGGCAACAAGAGTCAGGCTCGTGAGGCGTACCGCCGTGCGATCAAGATGAACCCGGCCGAGGCAGACGCCTACATCGGCCTGGCCTTGATCGAGATGGAAGCAGGGAACCGTGAAGAAGCGTTGAAGCAGGCGAAGCGCGCCACGCTGGTCTCAGACAAAGAGCTCTACAAAAGGTTTCTCGCGAGGATCACGTCACCGTAGTTATTCCGGCCTTGCCCGTGCGTTCAGGCGCTCTTTCAAAAGCGCCATGAACCGGCTGGTTCCCGAACCGATCGGCCGGGAGCTGTTCCAGATCGCCTGAGAGATCTTCCAGACGTCATCGTCGTGATGCCACACCATCAGAAACCGGCCTTCATCGACAATACGCTCACCGCCGTGAACGGGCTGAATGCCAACCTGGTAGCCCCATCTCTCGATCGCGTAGTTCTCGACGAGGGTGACGTGCCGATCCATGTCCGCCAGACCCGTGATGCGGAAATGGTCGAAGTATTCCCTGTACCACTCCGCTAATTCCTCCTTGCCGTAGATGGCGGTGTCATTGGGAGGCATCAACACGGGGTCCTCTGCGAATAGCGCCACGATTTCCGCGGCGTCCGATCGTTTCAAGGCTTCCATCATTCTTCGATGGGCCGCCAGCAGGCCGTCGTCTTTCGTCGGAGTGCTCATCGTTTTTCACCCGATTGAGATTGGACGGTTTTACCTCTCGCCTGTCATGAAAGTCAATCACTCGAAAACATTCCTCATCCTCGTCGAAGCACTGCTGTCCCAATGAAGCGAGATCGAGGCGATGCGTTTTTCCCCTCCTCGACGAGGAGGGTGGCGCGAAGCGCCGGGGTGGTGCTGTTCAAAAAATCGATTTTGATGAACGAACCGCCCCGCCGCTTCGCGGCACCCCGCCTTGACCAGCCTTGACCAAGGCGGGGAAAAGTCCCGGTCCTGTGATTCCACGGTTCCAAGACCATCGTACATTTCCGACAGAACCGAAACCGCAATTGGACAGTTCTGCCTCGTCGAGGAGCGGAAAATGCCGAGGCGATGTGGCGTTATTGTTTGCGGGTCCAGGCAGAACTGCCCCAAAACCAAAGACCACTGCGGATAAACCCTTGATATGGCGTGGCATCGGTTTGGTGGTCCGGCTGCACAAAGAAAGCGACCTTCAGATTTAGCCCTAGGTCTCTGTTGGTCCACTCATTCTCCGACTACCAATCCTTGGATTGGGACGGTGTGGGGCCTGTTCCTCTTCTCCTGGGCGGGAATCCCACACCGTCAGATTTTCATTCGCGGGGTGCGCGAGTTAACCTTGGTCATGCGGTTCCTCGCAAAACGGCTTCAGACTCAGCTTCTGGCATGGACGGCGCTCATCCTCGTGATCTCCGTCGCTGTTACTTTTGAGATCCGAACCGGACTCAACCTCCGGCTTCTCGAAGAAAACCTTCGCGATCGCGCTGAGACGCTGGTGGTCGCCGTGGACCGGGCGTTGGGATTCCGGTCTGCGGAAGTCGATGCCGCTTTGATCGGCCGGAGGTTGACTGAGTTCGTCGAGGCCGACCGGACGCTGGACCGCCTGGACATCGTCGAAAAGAAGGCAAATGAGATTCGAGTCGTGGCCAGCAGCGATCTCACGCCGGATCTACTGATTCAGTCGATTCCGCCGGCGCTTGGAACGACGCGGCGTGACCTGAACGGTGAGCGTGACCTGATCACGGTTCTGCCGATTGAGGGTACGCCTTACGCCATCGTCGCGCTTTCTTCATTTGAAAACCTGGACCGGTACGAAGCTCTGAATCGTGCACGCGACCCCATTTTTGGGTTTGTCCTGATTGTGATTGTGGTTGCGTTGATGAACCTGATGTATCAACGAACCGTCTCCAGGAGATTCGCGGAATTGATCGAGAGGATTCGGCGCTCGAAGGAAGGCAATCTTGCTGCGATCGTCGACACTCGTGAAGATGAAATCGGCGTCATTGCCCGCACGCTGAACGGGCTGCTCACCCAGGTCCGGTCCTTCAATGACGAGCTTCAGGGGAAAGTGGCCGCCGCCACTGAGAATCTCAACCAGCGGAATCTGGAACTCGAAGAAATCACGCGCCAGGTCGTGGCGATGCAGCGGCAATTGTTGCAGGCTGAGCGGCTGGCGACGGTCGGTCAGATGGCCGCCACGTTTGCACACGAGATCGGCTCGCCCATGAGTTCGCTTTCCGTTCACGTGCAGTTGCTGCTGGAGGATTCCCGTCTTACCGATGAACAGCGGGAGACGCTGGTCCTCATACGCGAGCAGATTCAGTCGATGATTCAGATCGTCAATGACCTGCTGAGGTCGGCGCGGCGGGGGCCGGCGGACTTCGTGCCGACGGATGTGAACGAGACGCTTCAGGGCGTTATCCGGCTCGTGCAGCCGAAGCTGAAATCGCAAAGGGTCGAGGTCAGGGCGGATTACGGAAGGATTCCAAAAGTTCGAGCGTATCCGTTGTACTTGCAGGAGGCGTTCTTGAATCTGATCAACAATTCGTCCGACGCGATGCCGAAGGGAGGCACGCTGGAAATTCAATCGGCCTTCGATCCCTCTTCGGATCGAGTCCTCATCCGTATCGCGGATACGGGACCCGGCATTGCTCCATCCATTGTCGAACACATGTTCGACCGGTTTGTCACGACCAAGGCCCTGGGCGACGGAACGGGGCTGGGTTTGGGAATCGTCAAAGAAATCCTGACGGGTCATCGGGGTACGATTCAGATCACCACCGCCGCCACAGGCGGAACCGTGGCTGAAATCACGCTGCCGGCCGACAGCGCGATGACGATGTGGCGTGAACGGCCCGGCCTGGCGGAGGTGGAGAAAGCGTGATGACAGAGCCATCCATCATCGTCGTCGATGACGACCAGAGTTCCCTGCGTGCCTTGCTCCAGGTGCTCCGGCGCGAGAAATACTCGGTCGCCGGCGCTTCTTCCGCCGCCGAAGCGCTGGAGAAAATGAGACAGAAATCCTTCGACCTTTTGATCACCGACATTCGGATGGAACGGATGGATGGGATGGAACTCATGCGCGCTGTGAAATCGGAATGGCCGGCTCTGCCCGTCATCGTCATGACCGCGTTCGCGAGTATCGACACCGCCATCCGATCCATCTATGAAGGCGCCTACGATTACCTCAGCAAACCTTACGAAATCGACGACCTCCGCCTCACCGTAAGGCGGGCCGTCGAGCAATCGCGACTGATGCGCGAAAACGTCGAACTCCGCCAGACGCTGCTCGACGAACATGACCGCGACGTTGAAATGATCGGCATGAGCCCGCCCATGGTCGAAGTCTACAAACTGATCGCCCGCGTGGCGCGCAGCGCCACCACCGTGCTCATCCAGGGTGAAAGCGGCAGCGGCAAGGAACTGGTCGCCCGGGCCATTCATGCCAACAGTGAACGCTCCAAACTGCCTTTCGTGGCCGTAAATTGCGGCGCCGTGACCGAGACACTCCTCGAATCCGAATTGTTCGGCCATGTCCGGGGCGCGTTTACGGGCGCCGCGTACCTGAAACACGGTCTCTTTGAAATGGCGAATCACGGTACTGTCTTCCTCGACGAGATCGGCGAAACCAGCGCGAACATGCAGACGCGGCTTTTGAGAGTTCTCGAGGAACGCGAGATTCAGCGCGTCGGCAGCATGGAAAAAGTGCCGGTCGACATTCGCGTTATTGCGGCCACAAATCGGCCGTTGCAGGACCTGGTGAAGGAAGGGAAGTTCCGCGAGGACCTCTACTACCGCCTGAACGTCGTCAGCATCAACGTGCCGTCTCTTCGCGATCGGATGGCGGACCTGCCGCTGCTGTTCAATCACTTCCTGAAAAAACACAGCCGCAAAATGGCAAAGACCATCGCCGTTCACGCCGACGTGCTGGAGATGCTTTCCAGCTATCGCTGGCCCGGCAATGTCCGCGAACTGGAAAACGTCATCGAGCGTGCCGTCACGCTGAACACGTCGGGAATGCTCACCCCTTCCGACTTCACCGACGAGTTCCGCCGCCTGCCCAAAAGCGGGACGATCTTTCCTCAGGAGCTTTTCCCGTTGGAAGAAATCGAGCGGCAGTACATCCTGCACGTCCTTCAACGCCTGAATGGAAATATGAGCCGTGCCGCCGAAGTGCTTCAGATCGATCGACGAACCCTCTACCGGATGGTCGAGCGTTTCAGCACTCGAACCGGCCCGTAAGAAAAACAACCGCGGGTGGATTCTCTAGCGAGGATAGGCGCGGGTGTATTGCCTGGGGATGGCGATATCAACGCCCAGCGTCTGTGCCGCATGGATGGGCCAGTACGGATCTCGAAGAAACTCGCGGGCGAGGAGAACGAGATCGGCCTGATCGTTCCTGATGATGTCGTCCGCCTGTTTCGGGTGAATGATCAAACCCACCGCGCCCGTCGGGATTCCCGCTTCGCGTCGAAGGCGTTCGGCAAACTGAACCTGATATCCCGGAACAAGCGGAATCTGCTGCGCCGGACTGATCCCTCCGGAAGAGCAATCGATCAGATCGACTCCCCATGACTTCGCGGCTTGAGCGAATCTGACGGAGTCGTCAGCAGTCCAGCCGCCGTCCACCCAGTCCGTCGAAGAAATCCGGACAAACAGGGGAAGATGGTCGGGCCACTCCCGCCGGACCGCCTGAATGACTTCGCGGGCGAATCGGGTTCGATTGTCGAATGAGCCGCCGTATTCGTCCGTGCGTACGTTCGCCAGCGGAGACATGAACTCGTTGATGAGATATCCGTGGGCCGCATGAATCTCCAGGACTTCGAAACCGGCGGCCACGGCGCGGCTTGTGGTCGCGGCAAAAGAATCGACGATCGAACGGATTTCGTCTTTCACCAGTGCGTGCGGCGCCGGATATCCGGGAATCAAGGCCAGGGCGCTGGGGGCGACCGCTTCCCACGCGCCTTCCGCTTCCGTGAGGGGTTTGCCGCCCTGCCAGGGAACATGGGTGCTCGCTTTCCGGCCGGCATGCGCGATTTGGATTCCGGGAACCGCGCCCTGAGACTTGATGAAGGCGGCAATCCGGCGAAGTGGCGGGGTCTGTTCGTCCTTCCAAAGTCCCAAATCCGCCGGAGAGATCCTTCCGCGCGGCTCAACCGCCGTCGCCTCCGCAATCACTAGCGCCGCACCGCCGACGGCGCGGCTCCCCAGGTGAACGAAGTGCCAGTCGTTTGCGAATCCGTCTTCGCAGGAGTACTCGCACATGGGCGAAACCGCAATCCGGTTTCTGAAGGGGACGCTTCGAATCTGAATTGGAGAAAAGAGACCGTCAGCCATGAACGAAGCATACATGCAACGTTCGATCGAGGACAGGATCTGGAGCGGTCGTTATTGATGAGTCCACGGCCTGATCTTTGCGGCGATCTCCGTGGTGTGGGTGCCGCGCCAGTAAACTCTGCGGCATTCCAGGCACTCGGCGAACTCGTCATGAGTAGAGGACGTCCAGGCCCAGGATCCGCAGCCAGCGCGCGAGACGGCCGACCATAACGTCTGCGATGAACCTCGGTTGGCAAGGGTTATCCATTGACATTACCGCGAACCGCGCGCTACAAACGCTGGTTACCTTCATCATAAGGGGTCTGGTTCTTCATTATGAAAAACAGTGCGGAAGTCGTCATCGTCGGAGGCGGAATCGTCGGTTTGAGCGTTGCTTATCACCTTGCCAGGCGAGGCATGACCGACATCGTTGTGCTCGAGAAGGAAGACATGTGCGGCACCGGGTCGACCGGCCGGTGCGCCGGCGGTTTTCGTCATCAGTTTTCGACGGAAGTGAACATCAAGCTGTCGTTGCTCAGCGTCAAAATGCTGGAGTCGTTCGCCGAAGAAATGGATCAGCCGATCGACTTCCATCAGGATGGCTACCTGTTTCTGCTGAAGGATCCCGCCGATGTCGAGGTGTTCAGAAAGAACGCGGAAATCCAGCGGCGATTCGATATTCCCGTCGAGTTCCTCAAACCCGAAGAAATCGTGCGCGTTTTGCCCAACACGGAAATCCATTTGGACGATGTGATCGCAGCCACGTATTGCGGCAAAGACGGCATTTCGGATCCGGCGGGCGTCACGGAGGGATACCGGAAGAACGTGGTGCGGATGGGTGTGCCGATCTACACCGGAGAGGAAGTCGTGGCCATCGACGTCGCCAACGGAAAAATCGAGGGAGTCCGCACGAAGAACCACGACATCAAGACCAATACGGTCGTGAACGCGGCCGGCCCCTTTGCCGGAGTCCTTGGCAAAATGGCCGGCATTGACGTTCCGGTCGTTCCGCTCCGCCGCTTCATCTGGACCACGAAGCCCTTCGACAAGGCACCGTCGCGATGGACGCTCGTCATCGATTTCAGCACCGGTTTTTACTTTCACCGGGAGAGCGGCGGCGTTTTGTTCGGAATGGGCAATCGCGAGGAGGGTCCGACGTTCGATTTGAGCGTGGACTGGAAGTTTTTCGACAAGGTGATGGAGATCGCCGTCGAACGCTTTCCTCCGATCGCGGAAACCGCCATCAAGAATTCATGGGCGGGAAGCTACGAGACGTCGCCGGATGCGCATCCGATTCTCGGGCGTGTTCCCGAACTGCCCGGCTTCGTTCTGGCGAACGGATTCAGCGGCCATGGATTCCAGCACGCTCCCGGCGTGGGCCAGTTGATTGCGGAAGAGATTCTCGATGGAAAAGCGCACACCATCGACATTTCGCCTCTGTCGATTGCGCGATTCGCGAAGGGCCTGCACGAAGTGGAAAAGAATGTCGTGTAGACAGAATCCCGGCCGGCCCAGCCATTCCCCTGTTTTCTAGCTCAGGATACGTTTCAAGGTCTCGGCCGTGATATTTCCGCCGCTGAGATCAAGCCCGACTTTCTTGCCGGCCAGTTCACCCCTGATCTTCACAGCCGCTGCCAGAGCGGCGGCGCCGGCCCCTTCGGCGATGTTGTGAGTGTGATCGAGCATCAATCGGATGGAGCTGAACAATTCGTCGTCGCTCACCAGGACGAAGTCGTCGAGATTCCGGATAAGAATGCCAAGCGTCAGCTCGAAAGCCTGGCGGGTCGCCATGCCTTCCGCAAACGTGTCGCATACGTGGGATGAAAGCACTTTCTGTTGCCGCCAGGAATCGTGAACCACAGGCGCGCGCTCGGATTGAACGCCGACCATGCGGATGTTCGGGTTCAAGGTTTTCGCGGCGATCGAGCTTCCGGCGGCCCCGCTTCCGCCGCCGATGGGAACGATCAGGACATCCAGGTCGGGGCGCGCGTAGATCATTTCGAGACCGATGGTGCCGACGCCCGCGATGAGCAGGGGCTCATTGGCGGAATGGATGTAGCGATATCCGCGAGCCCGCGCCTGCTCTTCGACCCATAGCCGCGCCTCGTCGAAGTCCCTTCCGCGGAACTCGACTGTCGCGCCCAGCGAACGCATGGCCGCGACCTTGTCGGGATTGGCGCCTTCCGGCACACCGATGATCGCTTTCACGCCGAACAGGCGTGACGCGTACGCCACCGACTGCCCGTGATTTCCCGTCGAGGCCGCGATCACTCCGGCTTGCTTCTCTTCGGCGCTCAGCCTCGAAATGAGATTGATGCCGCCTCGAATCTTGAATGCGCCGACGGGCTGATGGTTTTCGTGTTTGATGAAGACGTCGAATCCGAGTTCCGCGGACAGTCGAGGGTAGTGGTGCATCGGAGTGGGCTGCAGGTATCGGTCGATGACGCGCTTCGCGTCGAGAATATCCGTGAAAACGGGGGGCTTCATCACATCCTCCGGGGCACTTCGATGCCCATCAGTTCCAGCGACAACATCAGCGATCGCCGCGCGAAGTCCGCGACTGTCAGGTAGAACACCTGCTTGTCCTCGTCGTTCTCGTCGATGATTCGATACTTTCCGTAGAACACGCTGAACGCCTGCGCGAGGGTAAAGGCGTGCTTGGCGAGCGTGGCCGGTTCCATCGTCTGGATCACCTGCGCGATGATCTCGTCCAGTCGCGACGCGATGTACACCAGTTCCCAGATGTCGTCCGATTCCGCCAGCATGGTCTGAAGTTTCGGATCGTTTTCGAAACGCTTGATGCGGTTCAGGTCGTAGTCGGGCTGCGCGGCGATCAGCTTGTTGATGATGTTGCAGCCGCGCACGGCGGCGTACTGGAGATACGGGCCGGTTTCGCCGACGAAATTCAGAGCCTCCTTGAAATCGAAGGCGATGATCGCGTTTCTGGTGAACTTCAACAGGAAATAGCGCAGCGCTCCGGCGGCGATCTGGTGCGAGATTTCGGCGACCTCGGCGGGCGTCAGCTCCGGATTGCGCTTTTCGACCTCCCTGCGGGCGTCGTTTTCCAGCGTGTCGAGCAGGTCGTCTGCTTTGACGCCCTGGCCCTTTCGTCCGGACACCTCGACATGCGACCGCTTCCGATCCTCCTCCGAAAGTTCGATGCCGAGTTCCTGAGCGCAGGCCGGACTCAGCGCCACCATTTCGTATGCGAAGTGAACGGAGTTCTTCGCTTCCTCCTCGTAGCCGAGAGCCAGCACTCCCTGCCGCACCACGGTCTGGAGGTAGGACTGGCGCACGTCGATGACGTTGTACACGGAAGCGCCGTGTCCGAAAGCCGGATGAATGGGGCGTCCGTTGGCGGAGGAGGTGACCCAGACATGGCGATCGGAATCGAACAGGTCGTAAAGGAAATCCTTGTGGAGCAGTCCAAGTTTCCAGAGCTGGTACGCGATGTCCTTGCCGACGTAGGTGACGGTGCCGTTCGAACGAACGATGATCTTGTCGTCGTCATAGCCTTCCGCATCGAGGGTCATCACCCAGCAGCCCTTGTTCTTGCCTTCGTTTTCGAAAAAGATCGCATTCTTCGCCTTGAGTTCTTCGAAGGCGCGATCCCAGAACTTCAGGTGGAGGATGTCGCTTTCGCGCGGCAAAAGGTCATAGCGAACGTTGATCCGCGCCATCGTCGCGAGGTGACACTTCACGATGGTCATGGCCACCGCTTCACCCATCTGCGCGGTCTCGTTGCCGCCCTCTTCGATCTCCTTCAACGTCTGGCCGCGAAGCGTCTTTTTCGGATCTTCGGCTTCGTAGAACGCCGCCGATTTCGCGTAGAGGTCCCAGCAATAATAGTCGAACCGGACGTCCGGATCCGCGATCAACGCCTTGACCTCGTCAAGCGACTTCTTCTCGATGTACTTGAAACCGACGATGACATCGGCAACCTGGACACCGGTGTTGTCGATGTAGTTCTGAATCTCGACCGGCCGGCCCGTGCTCTTCATCACGCGGACAAACGTGTCGCCGATCGCGGCGTTCCGAAGGTGTCCGATGTGCGCCGCCTTGTTGGGATTGATATTCGTGTGCTCGACGATCACCTTGCCCGGGTTGTCGCCGAAACCCCGGAACTTCCCGGCGTCCATTTCCATCGAACTTCCACGCAACACATTGGCGCGATCCAGAAACAGATTGATGTACCCGGCGCCCGCAAGCTCGAGTTTCCGGACCCCCTCGATCGGACCGGCCGCGGCAATCAATTCCGCGGCGGCGGCTCGAGGCGCTTTCTTCAGCCGCTTCGCGAGTTCGAAACACACGGGAGTGGCAAGCTCGCCCATTGCGATTTTGGGCGTCTGGTTCAGTACGACGTCAGGCGGATCGATATTCCATTGCGAGACGATCGCCGCGCGGAGCGCATCTTTGATACGAACGTGAATGTCGAGCAACATGAACGGTCATGTTATCACGGCAAAACAGGCGCAGTTTTTGCCTTCCCGGCGCTCCGTTTGAATCGATCGCGACAATTGAAGACCGGCCGCTATTGATTAGGCCGCTACCCTCCACTAGTATCGGTTGTTTATGCGAACGCTCTACTTCGATTGCTTCTCAGGCATCGCCGGTGACATGACGATCGGCGCATTGCTCGACCTGGGGCTGGACTTGGAGTACCTCCAGGCCGAACTGGGGAAGTTGCCGGTTGAAGGTTATAAGCTGAAGGCTTCCCGAGTCGTCCGGGCGAACCTGAGCGCGATGAAGTTCGATGTGATCATGGAAGGAAGCCGGGATCATCATCACCACGATCACGAACACTCGCACGATGGACTCGATCACGGACACAGCCACTTCCATCGAAAGGCGGCGGATATCCTTGCGATGATCCGCGATAGTTCTCTTAATGCGAATACGAAACGAATCGCGTCGAACATCTTCACGAAACTGGCGATTTCGGAAGGATGCGTTCATCACATTGCGCCCGAGGAGGTGGAATTCCACGAGGTCGGCGCGATCGACTCCATCGTGGATACCATCGGCGCCGCAATCGGCTTCGACGCGCTGGGCATCGAACGCTTCTTGTGCGGTCCAATCAATGTGGGCGCCGGCTTCATTCATTGCCAGCATGGCGTTTATCCGGTCCCCGCTCCTGCAACTGCGGATCTGCTGAAAGCCGCCACCATTTACTCCAAGTACGCAAACATCGAACTCGTGACGCCGACAGGCGCCGCGATTCTCGCGGCTGTCGTCGAGAAGTTCACGGTCCTGAACGGCTTCGCGATTGAGAAGATCGGATACGGCGCGGGCACGAAACAGTTTCAGGAGTTTCCGAATTGTGTCCGCCTGTTTGTCGGAGAAGAGCTCTCCGGTCAGCCGGCGGCCGTTTCCGAGGTTTCGGCGGTTGACGCCGTGACGGTTATAGAGGCAAACATCGACGACATGTCGCCCCAGAATTTCGGATATGTCACCGAGCGGCTGCTCGAATCCGGAGCACTCGACGTCATTACCGTTCCGATTCAGATGAAGAAGGGAAGACCGGGCCACATGGTTCAGGTTCTTTCTCCGGCGGATCGTGGGGAATCGCTCGCGCGCATCCTGTTCGAAGAGACGACAACGATTGGGGTGCGGCAGTATTCGGTGAGACGCAGAATCCTCGACCGCGAAATTGTTTCGGTTCAGACCGAATACGGCGCAATTGGAGTGAAAGTGTCGAGGCTCGATGGAAAAATCGTTACGTTCACTCCCGAATATGAAGATTGCGTCCGGATCGCCCGTCAAACGGGAACTCCGTTGAAGAATGTTCAAGCCGCTGCGGTGCGGAAGTTTCAGGCCGGATGAAGACTTTTTAATTTCTTCGCTATTATTGGCTCGACATGGGTGGACCGTTCTTCAGATTCCTTTCGAAAAAGTCCTC
>JAHFTY010000017.1 GCA_023265365.1 Acidobacteriota bacterium | reverse complement strand
ATCAAAGGGGACGAACCCGTGGTCATCGGCCCGGATGCCGACTACGCGTCGATACGCGAACGCGCGGACCGGCGGCTTTTCCCGACCCAGAGAATCTTCAGGGAGATGCGGCCGCTCGGCTCCGGATACTTCGAGGTCGACGTCCGCACGCCCATCCGCGCCTACAAATCGCTCCGGCCCGGACTGGCCGGCCGGCACCAGGTGGAAAACGCGATTATCGCCATCCGTGCCGCGGAATGTCTGGGCTGGACCGCCGATGAAATCCGTCACGGAATCGAAACG
Organism: Acidobacteriota bacterium; assembly: GCA_023265365.1. Taxonomy (GTDB): domain Bacteria; phylum Acidobacteriota; class Terriglobia; order 20CM-2-55-15; family 20CM-2-55-15; genus JAHFTY01. The sequence goes on along the minus strand of JAHFTY010000017.1, from coordinate 32,546 downwards.
GCGGTCTGGCCGGGGCGTCTGGAACGGTTCGCCGGGCGGCCGGCTTTCATTCTGGACGGCGCCCACAATCCGCATGCTGCGAAAGCTCTGGCGAATCACCTTGCCGAGTATTGTCCGGATGGCGTGTGGATGATTTTCGGCGTGATGTCGGACAAGAAACACGAGGACATGATCGCGCTGCTTTCGCCGCACGTCCGGCAATGGATCTTCACCAGACCGGGCAGCGCGCGGGCCAGGGAACCGGCGGAATTGGCGGCGCCGGTCGAGTCCGGCGTTGTCGAGCCGGACGTCCGGGCCGCCATCGCGTACGCGCGGGCGAATGCGCCGGAAGGCACGACTGTCGTGGTCTGCGGGTCGCTCTTCCTCATCGGCGACGCTCGCAACATGTTAAATTAGCGAACGCATGTCCAGCGCGTCCGGGAAACTCAGTTATGCGCGGTCGCTGTTGATCACGGCGCCGTTGATCATTCTCTACACCGCGGTGATGGGAACCATTTCGGTGCTGAGTTCCGTGTTCGACGCGAATGGCCGCATGCAACACGCCTGCTCGAGGATCTGGTCCAGATTGATTCTGTTCACGGCCGGCGTGAAATTGAAAGTCTCGGGCGCCGAATGCCTGAAGCCGAATGTTCCGTACGTGCTCTGCATCAATCATCAGAGTCATATGGATATTCCGATCGTCCTGGTGTCGATCCCTATCCAGTTTCGATTTGCCGCCAAAAAAGAGCTGTTTCGAGTTCCTTTTCTCGGCTGGCACCTCCGGCGTTCGGGACACGTTCCGATCGATCGCGAGAATCCCCGGGCGGCCATCCGGTCGCTCGCCAAGGCGGCGGCCGCCATCCGGAACGGGACGCCGGTGGCCATTTTCCCGGAAGGCGGTACGAGCCAGGACGGATCCATCCGGCCTTTCAAGGGCGGCGGCTTCCTGCTTGCGACGCGATCCGGCGTCGACACCGTTCCGGTCACGATTCGAGGCTCCCGTGACGTTCTGCCCCCCAGGACCTATCACGTTCGCGGCGGCCACGTTGAAGTGAACATCGGACCGCCCATTCGTTCGGAAGGCGTGGCCAACGCCGACCTTGCGGGAGCGGTTCGCGATCAGATGCTCAAAGTTTTCGAACGGACATGAAGAAACCCTGGATCGGAATTCCCACCCGCTACCACGAAAAGTCCGGTTACATCGGACAAATCCGGCACTACCTCGACGCCATTCTCTGGGCGGGTGGTCTGCCGCTGATGATACCGACCCTCAGCGACCCCGAAATCGTGCGCGCCTACGCGGAACGTGTCGCGGGCGTGCTGCTTCCCGGAAGCCCGACCGACATTGACCCGAAAGTTTACGGTGTTGAGCCGCACCCGCGGCTCGGCAGGTTGTATCCGGAGCGCGAGACCACGGACTTCACTCTCCTCCAACACGCCGAAGAGGCGGAGAAGCCGTTGCTCGGCATCTGCTTTGGCGTGCAGAGCCTGAACGTCTACCGGGGAGGATCGCTGGTGCAGGACATCCCCTCTGTTATCGACAACCCGGTCGCACACGACACCGACGATGCGGCGGACCAGCCTGCGGATCCGGCCAGACATCACATTCGGATTTCCGAGGACAGCCTGATCGCGAAGCTTGCCGGAAAAACCCAGGTCGAAGTGAACAGTTATCATCATCAGTCCGTCCAAAACACCGGCCGCGATCTTCGGCCCGTGGCTTACGCGCCGGACGGAGTCGTGGAGGCGGTGGAGGACACGCGCGGACGATTCATTGTCGGCGTGCAATGGCATCCGGAGCGCGGATTCCAGAACGATCCGCTGTCTCAGGCCCTGTTTAAGTCCTTCATCGAAGCGGCGATGCTATACTTTTGAAGGTGTTCACGATGCCCAGACTCCTCGTCGTCCTCCTGGCCGCGTGCCTCAGCGGCGTGCCGGTTCAGGCCCAATCCCCGCAACCCCGGAAGATCCTCAACGACATGCTGGAAGAACTTGGCGGGCAGATTTTCCTGGATGTGAAGGACATCCATACGACGGGCCGTTTTTACCAGTTCAAGCGCGGAGACCTTGCGGGGGTCGACAATTTCGAGGACTACATGAAGTTTCCCCTGATGGAGCGAACCGAGTTCGGGAAAGCCAAGAACAAGGAGATCACCATCAACAACGCCAACGAAGGCTGGAAGATCACGCCGAAGGACAAGGAGCCGCAGGAGCAGGTTCCTGCCGAGGTTCAGGAGTTCATCAACAACTTCAAGACCTCCTTCGACTACATTCTTCGATTCACGCTATCGGAGTCCAAGACCACGGTGCAGCACGTCGGCAGCGAAATCATCGACTTCAATCGAGCCGATATGATCGAGCTTCGCGATGCCGCAAAGAACAGAATCGTCTTCTTCGTCGACCGCACCACGAAGCTTCCGGTGAAGATGCAGGTCCGTCGATCCGATGAAAAAGTGATGCGGGAGGAACGGTATGGGAACTGGCACAAATTTTCCGGAGTGTTGACGTCTCTTTTCATCAGCCGTTCCACCGACGGCGTCAAGACCATGGAAATACGGCTTGACGGCGCCGCATACAATTCCGGACTCTCCGACAATCTGTTTACCGCCCCCAGGAAATAGGGTTCCGATGAATTTTCAAACACGTTCGACAACGATCATTGCTGTGCGCCGAAACGGCAAGGTGGCCCTTGCCGGAGACGGCCAGGTCACGCTGGGCGACACCGTGATCAAGCATGGCGCGCGCAAGATCCGGCGCCTGTACAACGAAAAGATCATTGCCGGTTTCGCCGGTTCCTCCGCGGACAGTTTCGCGCTCTTCTCGAGATTCGAGGCGAAACTCGAACAGTTCCACGGCAACCTGGGCCGGGCCGCCGTCGAGCTGGCCAAGGACTGGCGCACCGATCGTGCGCTGCGGCATCTCGAGGCGGTCATGATCGTGGCCGACGACAAGACCACCTTCCTCATCGCCGGCAACGGCGACCTGATCGAACCGGACGACGGAATCGTTGCAATTGGGTCCGGCGGCGCATATGCATTGGCTGCAGCCCGCGCGCTGCTGAAATACACGGAGCTCGGGGCCAGAGAGATCGCGGAAGAGGCCATGCGCATCGCCGGCAAAATCTGCATTTATACGAACGAGAGCGTCACGATCGAAGAACTTTGAGCGGCCGTTCCGGACCGCCGCTACAGTAGAATTGAAGCCGTCTTATGTATGTGAACGAAACAGTCGATGAAGCGCCACACCTTGATGAACTGACCCCACGGGAAATCGTCAAAGAGCTCGACAAGTACGTGATCGGGCAATCCGGCGCCAAACGGGCCGTCGCCATCGCCCTGCGGAACCGCATCCGGCGCCAGAAACTGGCTCCGGAAATGGCCGAAGAGGTCATGCCGAAGAACATCATCATGATGGGACCGACCGGCGTCGGAAAAACCGAACTGGCGCGCCGGCTGGCGAAGCTCGCGAATTCCCCTTTCCTGAAGGTCGAGGCGTCGAAGTTTACCGAAGTCGGATACGTCGGCCGCGATGTGGAATCGATGATCCGCGATCTGGTCGAGATCGCAGTCGACATGGTCCGAAACGAAAAGCTCGAAGAAGTGGCCGAAAAGGCCGACCAGAACGCCGAAGAACGCATTCTCGATCTGCTGCTTCCTCCTCTCACGACCGCGCCCGTCGACGACGCCGGTAAAGCCGCCCAGGAAAACTGGAACCGGACTCGCGAGAAACTGCGCGTCCAGCTCCGCGACGGTAAGCTGGATGAGCGCAGCGTGGAACTCGATGTCAAGGAGCGGAACTTCCCGGCATTCGAAATTATTTCGTCGACCGGCATCGAGGAGATGGATATCAACATCAAGGACATCCTTCCCGGATTCCTCGGCCAGAAGACCAAGAAACGCAAGATGAAGGTCGGCGAGGCCATGGAGTACCTGATCCAGGAAGAGGAACAGAAACTCGTCGACATGGACCAGGTCACGCGCGTTGCCGTCGAGCGGGTCGAAAACAACGGCATCATCTTTCTCGACGAGATCGACAAAATTGCCGGCCGCGAATCCGGTCACGGCCCGGACGTCAGCCGTGAAGGCGTTCAGCGCGATATCCTGCCGATCGTCGAGGGAACCACCGTCAATACGCGCTACGGTTTCGTGCGCACCGATCACATCCTGTTCATCGCGGCGGGCGCCTTTCACGTCAGCAAACCCTCGGACCTCATTCCGGAACTGCAGGGCCGTTTCCCGATTCGCGTCGAACTGGAGTCGCTCACCATCGCCGATTTCGTGCGTATCCTGACCGAGCCGCAGAACGCTCTGATCAAGCAATACATCGCGCTGCTCGAGACCGAAGGCATCAAACTCTCATTCACGGACGACGCCGTTCAGGAGATCGCCCGATTCGCGGCAACGGTCAACGACGGCACCGAAAACATCGGTGCGCGCCGCCTGCATACGATCATGGAGAAGCTTCTGGACGAAATCTCGTTCGAAGGTCCGGACATGAAGAAGAAAACGATCCGGATCGACGCCGCATACGTTCAGAAAATGCTCGCGGACATCGTCAAAGATCAGGACCTCAGCCGTTACATCCTCTAACCGCCTGTGCCACGACTCGCACTCGTTCTGGGCTTCCTGCTGACGACCGGTTGCGGCAGGGTCGCAGCCCCGCTGCCTCCATTCATCCGGATTCCGGAACGCATTCGCGACCTGACCGCGACTCAAAGCGGTAAAGACGTCGTGCTCAGCTGGACGAATCCCGCTCGAAACATCGACGGCTCGCCGGCGGCCGGCCTGTCTCTTGTCCACATCACGAGTGACGGCGAAGAGGTTGCAAAGGTTGCCCCGACCGGGGCGGGACGTCCGCAGTCGCACTCGATTCCGGCGCAGTCGTGGATCGGTACGAACCGGCGATTCACGGTCTGGCTTCAGACCGTCCGGGACAAACAGTCCGGCGCCGCCGAAGTGAGCATCGCGCCCGTTCTCGTGCCCGGACCGGTGACCGGCCTGAAGGCGATCGTGGACCAGTATTCCATCATCGTCCGTTGGGAGCCTCCGCAGGAAAATCCGGGACTCGCGGAACGCTACTTCGTTCGACGCCTGGATCGGACCGGTCCACCCATCCCGAACCCAGGTCTCGAATATAAGGACTCCACCTTCGATCTCGGCGCAGAGTATGCGTATGAAGTCGTCGCCGCCCGCCAGATCGAGTCCGGATGGATTCCCGGACCGGCCTCGCCCCCCATTCGCGTGATCGCGCTCGACAAAACTTCGCCGCAGCCGCCGGCCGGGATTCAACTGGTCGTTGTGGATGGCGGCGCCATCGTGACCTGGGAAGCGAATCGGGAGCTGGATCTGGCCGGATATCGGGTCTACCGGAACGGTGAACGGGCCGGAGACGCCCTGCAGACCGGCAACTCCTATTTTGATCCAGCCTACCGCGACGGTATGAAGTACTCCGTTTCGGCAGTGGACGAATCAGGCAATGAAAGCTCCCCGTCGGAGAGTCCCATTGACCGCGATGGACCGAGTGAACGACTCGGCGGACACCACCCCGGCGCTCCGCGCCACCCAACGCCGGTGACATTTTCCCTCGGCAAGAAAAAACGTTGGGCGATGCGGTCTGGTTTTTACATGAAGCATGGAGTCGCAGGACGGGGACTTTTCCCCGCCTTGGCGGGGTGCCGCGAAGCGGCGGGGCGGTTCGTTCAACAAAATCAATTTCGTGAACAGCACCACCCCGGCGCTTCGCGCCACCCCTCCTCGTCGAGGAGGGGAAAAACGCTTTTCCTGGAACAGCAGTGCCTCAGCGCCGCCAATTCATTCACTCCGGAGATCAGTGCCCGCTCAGTTTGATAAGATACGGAAGTTCATTCAGGAGACCTTAGATGAAATTTTTCCTTGATACCGCCAATCTGAACGAGATCAAAGAAGCTGCCGCCACCGGCATTCTGGACGGCATCACCACCAACCCCACGCTGATCTCGAAGGAAGGCAACGCGTTCGAAGATCAGCTGCTGAAGATTTGCGCCATCGTCAATGGCCCGATCAGCGCGGAAACCGTCAGTCCGGATGCGGCCGGCATGGTCGAGGAAGGCCGGCACCTGGCGAAGCTGCATCAAAACATCGTGGTCAAATGCCCCATGACCCGCGAAGGACTGAAAGCGACGAAGACGCTGAGCGACGAAGGTATCCGCGTGAACGTCACTCTCGTGTTCTCTGCGCCGCAGGCCATCCTTGCGGCGAAGGCGGGGGCGTACTTCGTCAGTCCGTTCGTGGGCCGGCTGGACGACATCGGCCAGGACGGCATGGGTCTTATCCGCGATGTTGTCCAGATCTACAACAATTACGAATTCAAAACCGAAGTCCTTGTCGCGTCCGTCCGCCATCCCATTCACGTCGTGCAGGCCGGGTTGATCGGCGCCGATATTTGTACGCTTCCGGCCAAGGTGTTCGAGCAGATGTTGAAACACCCGCTCACGGACCGCGGCGTCGAGCAGTTCCTCAAAGACTGGGAGAAGGTTCCCGTCATCAAGTAGGCCGATGCCGAAGCTCACCTCACACGATCGAATACAACGCCTGACGGCCTTGAACCGCGCCGCCGAACTGGGCGGCGGCCAGGAAAGGATCGACCGTCAGAAGGCGGAAGGAAAACTCACGGCTCGCGAACGCGTCGAGCTGTTGCTCGACAAGGATACGTTCGAGGAAATCGACAAGTTTGTCACGCACCGCTGTCTCGATTTCGGCATGCAGGAACAGCAGTATCCGGGTGATGGAGTGGTCGCCGGACACGGCCGGATCGATGGCCGCCTCGTTTACGTGTTCGCGCAGGACTTCACCGTTTTCGGGGGCTCGCTCAGCGAAACGAACGCCCTGAAAATCTGCAAGATCATGGATCTCGCCATGAAGATGGGCGCGCCCGTCATCGGCCTGAACGATTCCGGAGGCGCAAGAATCCAGGAAGGCGTCATGTCCCTCGGCGGCTACGCGGACATTTTTCTGAGAAACACGCTCGCATCCGGCGTCATCCCGCAGATTTCCGCGATCATGGGCCCGTGTGCCGGCGGCGCGGTCTACTCGCCCGCGATCACCGACTTCATCGCGATGGTGGACAAGACGAGTTACATGTTCGTCACGGGACCGGACGTGATCCGGACCGTCACGCACGAAGAGGTCACCAAGGAACAGCTCGGCGGCGCGATGACGCACAACAGCACCAGCGGCGTGGCCCATTTCCTGGCACACAACGACGAGGAGTGCCTTCTGCTGCTGCGGGAGCTTTTCTCGTTCCTGCCCTCCAACAACCTGGAGGATCCACCGAAGAAGCCGTGCAGCGATCCATGGGATCGCGCCGACGAAGCGCTCGACAAGATGGTTCCCGCCGAATCGAACATGCCGTACGACATCAAGGATGTGATTCACGCGGTCGTCGATGAGAACTACTTCTTCGAGGTCCAGGAATACTACGCAAAGAACATCGTGATCGGTTATGCGCGGCTGGATGGGCGGCCGGTCGGCATCGTCGCGAACCAGCCGGCCTATCTCGCGGGATGCCTGGACATTGCAGCGTCGATCAAAGGCGCCCGCTTCGTGCGCTTCTGCGACGCGTTCAACATCCCCCTGGTGACGTTCGAAGACGTTCCCGGCTTTCTTCCCGGCACGAACCAGGAATTCGGCGGGATCATCAAGCATGGCGCCAAGCTGCTCTTCGCCTTCGCCGAGGCAACGGTGCCCAAAGTCACGGTCATCACCCGCAAGGCATACGGTGGCGCGTACTGCGTCATGTCGAGCAAGCACATTCGGACCGATGTGAACCTGGCCTATCCGACGGCGGAAATTGCCGTGATGGGCGCGGAAGGCGCGGTCAACATCCTCTACCGCCGGGAACTCACCGGCGCAAAAAGCGTCCAGAACGCCCGCCAGGAAAAGATCGAGGAGTATACGGAGAAGTTTGCAAATCCCTACATCGCCGCCGAACGCGGATTCGTCGACGAAATCATCCAGCCGCGGGATACGCGCCGAAAGCTGATCGCCGCGCTCCGAATGCTGGACTCGAAGCGCGACACCAACCCGTCCAAAAAACACGGCAACATCCCGCTGTAAAATCCGAAGCCGGTCCCGTCGATGATGACTGACCGCGGACAATGTGGACAATGATAGCTGAAGGAAAACCATGAGCTTTGCAGAAGAGATCAAATGGCGGGATCTGTGGCACACGGGGTCGGACGGTCTCGAAGAATACACAGACACAAACAAGATCACCGCATACATCGGTTTCGATCCGACTGCCGATAGTCTTCACGCCGGAAATTTTCTTCCGATCATGCTGCTGGTGCGGCTCCAGCGCGCAGGGCATACACCCATTGCCATTGTTGGGGGAGGAACGGGACTTATCGGCGATCCTTCCGGCCGGACGAGCGAGCGGCAACTGCTGACGAAGGAAGCAACGGACGCCAATCTTCAGGGAATCAAGAGCCAGCTCGACCGGTTCCTCGACTTCTCGCCCGGCACGTCCAACGCCGCGAAGATCGTCAACAATGCGGATTGGCTGGTGCCGGTCGGCATGGTGGACTTCATGCGCGACGTAGGAAAGCACTTCAGCATTAACTACATGCTCGCGAAAGACTCGGTTGACCGACGGCTCGGCGCGGACGAAGGAGGCATTTCGTATACGGAGTTCAGCTACATGCTCCTGCAGGCGTACGACTACCTCCAGCTTCACCGGCGCTTCAACTGCACGCTTCAGATGGGGGCGAGCGATCAGTGGGGCAACATCACCGCCGGCATGGACCTCATTCGCAAAGTCACCGGCAAACACGTCCACGGTCTGGTCTCGCCTCTGGTCACCAATTCGGCCGGAGTGAAGTTCGGCAAGAGTGTCAGCGGGGCGGTGTGGCTCGACAGGAACCGGACGTCGCCTTACAAGTTCTACCAGTTCTTCCTCAACAGTCCCGATAGCGACGTCGTCAAATACCTGAAGTACTTCACGCTGCTCTCACGCGACGAAATCTCCGCCCTCGAAGCCCGCGTTGCCGGCGCGCCGGAAGCGCGGGAGGCCCAGAAGAAGCTGGCCGGGGAATGCACGCGCATGGTCCATGGCGAGTCCGCGCTGGCGGCCGCGATCGAAGCCTCAAAGGCGTTGTTTGGAGGCGATGTGACCGCCATGTCCGCCGCGGATATTGCCGAGATTTTCGCCGAGGTCCCCTCGACGACCGTCGCCCGAGACCGCCTTCAAACCGGCGTGGGCGCTCTGGATCTCATGATTGAAACGGGAATCGCGCCGTCGAAGGGTGAAGCGCGGCGGCTGATCGAAAATGGCGGCTTCTATTTGAACAATCGGCGTGTCGGCGATCCAAAGCTTCAGGTTGGACTTTCAGAGGCGATCGACGGAAAGTTTCTCGTCCTGCGAAAAGGCGCCAAGGCCTACACGCTGGTCCAGGTCGCCTGATTCGTGAATTCCGGCAAAGGACGAATCGCATCCTCCCGGAATCCCTCACCGGTACCGGCCGATGAGATCGTTCCAGCGAATGCGCGCGAGATCGCCGAACATGCGGAGCCCGTCGCGGACCGGGTTAAGCTTGCTGCCTTCGGAGTGGCTCCACCGCACCGGCACTTCGCGGATTCTCAATCCCCGGCGGTGGGCGAGAAAGAGAATCTCCGGATCGAACCCAAAGCCGAACGTGGTCTGCTTCTCGAAAACGGCGCGAGTGCGTTCGCGATGAAACAGTTTGAATCCGCACTGCGTGTCGCTGATGTTCAGTCCCAGAAGCAACCGGACGGCTTTGTTGAATCCAATCCCGCCCAGTTCCCGGAAACGGGTCTGCCGTTTCTCGATCGTGGTCCGGTCGGCGGCACGGGAACCGATGACGACGTCCACGCCATCGCGGACCGCGACGTCGAGCAGTTTGGAGAGTTCGCCGATGGGGGCCGAAAGGTCCGCGTCCGTGAAAAGGACGTATGTGCCTCTGGCGTTCAGGACTCCCTGACGAACGCTGTAACCCTTGCCATGATTCTCATCGTTGCGAAGAAGCCTGAGAGAACGGTTCGCCAGACGGCGCACAATCTCGGCGGTCGCATCAACCGAGCCGTCATCGACGACGATCACCTCGATGGATAAGGGGGATGATTCGATAAAAGAGCGGATTTCATGAATGGAATTTCCGATGCGGGCAGCCTCGTTGAAGGCGGGAATCACGATCGACAAAGTGGGTTGAAGCTCTTCGGATTCAGGCAGGTCGCGCGTCTTCATCGAGGTTTCGGATACCGCCATAAACCGCGGTATTGTATCATCTCAATTTCGCAATGAACGATCGTCTAATCCGTGCCTGTCGTCGTGAGCCGCTGGATCGCACTCCGGTCTGGATGATGCGCCAGGCCGGCCGCTATCTCAAAGAATACCGGGCAATCCGTCAGAAGGTGGGTTTCCTCGAACTCTGCAAGGACACCGACCTCGCGGCCGAAGTGTCGCTGCAGCCCCTGCGCATTGTCGGCGTTGATGCGGTCATCTTCTTTTCCGACATCCTGATCCCGGTCGAGGCGATGGGGATCGGGGTGGAACTCACGGACAAGGGACCCGAACTTCCAAATCCCATTCGCTCTCAAGCCGGCATCGACCGGTTGCGTGTGCCGGACCCTGCAAGCACGGTCCCTTTCGTCGGCTCGATCCTGAAGAAACTCCGCAGCGAACTCGTGGATCAGGTGCCGCTCATCGGATTCGCCGGTGCGCCGTGGACGCTCGCCTCCTACATGATCGAGGGCGGCGGTTCCAGGAGTTTCGGCGAAATCAAAGGCATGGCGTTCCGCGAGCCCGGGACGCTTCACAACCTTCTGAACAAGATTGCCGACACGATCGGCGCCTACCTGCTGTTTCAAATCGAGTCGGGCGCTCAGGTCATCCAGTTGTTTGATACCTGGGCCGGCGATCTGACGCGTTCCGATTACGAAGAATTCGCGCTTCCCTACACGCAAAAAATATTTGAAGCGGTCGGGACGCGGGTGCCCCGAATTCTCTATGTCAACGGCGCCGCCAACATCCTCGAATCGATGGCACGATCCGGCGCGGACGTTCTCAGCATCGACTGGCGGATTCCGATCGCCGAGGCGCGCCGCCGGGTTGGCGGCAAGCTGGCGCTGCAGGGAAATCTGGATCCGTGTCTGTTGCTTGGCGATCGGGAGCGGTTGTTGCGCAACGCGGAAGACATCCTTCGTCAGGCCGGACCGGCGGGACACATCATGAATCTCGGCCACGGTATTCTTCCTCCGACGCCGGTCGAGAATGCGCGCGCCTTTATCGACTTCGTCAAAGGCTACAAGCACCAGCCGTGAAAACCGGCGTCCTTCTCTTCAATCTCGGCGGGCCCGAAAAACTGGCGGACGTCAAACCATTCCTCTACAACCTGTTTTCCGACCCCGAAATCATCCGGATCAAATTCACGCCTCTGCGCAAGGCCGTCGCGTTCATGATCGCAACGCTCCGCCACAGGAAATCCGAAGGCTACTATGCTCAAATCGGCGGCGGCTCGCCCCTGCGCCGCCTGACGGAGGAGCAGGCCGGCGCGCTTCAGGCCGAATTGCGGCGCCGCGGGCGTGACGTGGAAACATTCGTCGGAATGTGCACGTGGCATCCCTTCATGGATGAAGCGCTGGCGAAGATCGAGGAGAGCCGTGTGGACCGGCTGGTCGTTTTGCCGCTGTTTCCGCAATTCTCCGTCACTACCACCGGGTCGGGATTCGGCCTCCTGAAAAAGCTCATCGCCAATCGGCCCGCCATCAAAAACCTCCGAAAGGACTGGATCGAGTCCTGGCAGATCCAGCCGTCGTACATCGAGTCGTTCGCCGGATCGATCCGGCGCGAGCTTGCCCAGTTCCCGGCCCCGGATGGGACGCACATCCTCTTCAGCGCGCACAGCATCCCGGAGAGCTATGTCGGAAACGGCGATCCTTACCTCGACCAGACCAAACAAACCGTCGAAAAGATCATGGACGCGCTCGGCCGCAAGAACTCGTACGAGCTTTCCTTCCAGAGCAAGATCGGGCCGGTGAAGTGGCTTGAGCCCTTCACCAATGACGCGATCATCCAACTCGGCAAGCGGGGCGTCCCCGATGTTCTGGTGGTTCCGGTCAGCTTTGTATCCGAACACATCGAGACGCTCTATGAACTCGACATCCTCTACAAACATGTGGCTGAGGACGCCGGTATCCGGAACTTCCGCCGCGTCCCGGCATTGAACTCCGACCCCGCTTTCATCCGGGCGCTGGCGGAGATTGTGGAGTCGGCCCTATGATCGAACATCTCAAGTGGGGCATCTGGGACTGGCAGAAGCCCTGAGGATCGGCAATGGCGGACGTCATTATCATCGGTGCCGGGATTACCGGGCTCTCCTGCGCGTGGCGTCTGAAGCGGATGGGCATCGAACCGCTTGTCCTTGAAGCGTCGCAGCGGCCGGGAGGCGTGATCAAGAGCGAACGCGTGGACGGCTATCTCATCGAACGTGGTCCGAACAGCCTGCTTCCCGCTTCGGAGAACTTTCCGCTCCTCGATGAAGCCGGCCTGACCGGCGAAATCATCGAAGCAGATCCGAAATCGCCCCGATATGTTGTGATCGGCGGAAAACTCCGCAAAATTCCCTTCGGACCTCTCACCCCGGGCGGTTTACTGCGCGCGGCTGTCGAACCGTTCGTTCGTTCAAAGTCGCCGAAGAACGAATCCGTCCACGACTTCTTCGCGCGACGCTTCGGCCGGCAGGCACAGGATCGTCTCGTGGCCCCCTTCGTCACCGGCATCTACGCCGGCGACACCACGAAGCTGGACATGGCTGCAACGTTTCCCAGATTCGCGGAGCTGGAACGGAAGCACGGCAGCCTGATTCTGGGAATGATGAAGTCGGGCAAACCCAAAGGGTCACGTCGCGGACACACGTGCAGCTTCGCCGGCGGAATGGAGCGACTGCCGCAGCGGCTGGCGGCGGACGTCGACATCGTTTATGACGCCGCCGATGTTCGCCTCGAACCGGGACTGCAGGTGAAGTGGACTTCCGGAACGCTTCCGGCCAAAGCCGTCATCGTTACGGCGCCGGCGTATCGGGCTGCGGGAATGATCGGGAACAGTATCCCCGGGCTGGCAACTCTACTGGACAAGGTGGATTATGCGCCAATGGTCACGGCAACAACCTCTGTTCCCGACTCCGCCTTTCCCAAACCGCTCGATGGTTTTGGATTCCTGATTCCCCGATCCGAAGGGTTTCATCTGCTCGGAACGCTCTTCAGTTCCGCGCTGTTTCCGGGCAGATCTCCCGACGGAAGGCAACTGCTGACCTCCTTCGTTGGAGGAGCGCACGAACGCGATGCGATCCACTGGACCGATGAACAGGTAATGACTGTGGTTCGTCCGGAATTGCAGCGCATCCTCGGAACTTCCGAGGCGCCGCTGCCGGTCGCGGTAACGCGTCAACCGCGCGCCATCCCGCAATACAGAATCGGCCACGAAGACTGGACCATGGCGCTGAAAAACGAATTGAAGCAATGGCCGGGATTGTTCATGGCGGGAAACTACATGGAGGGCGTGGCGGTGGCGGCTTGTATGGAAACCGGAGAGCGGGTCGCGCGCGAAGCGGCCGCATTCATCGGGAGCAGAGCATGAAACACACGGTGCAGGAAATTGCCGACATGGTCGCCGGAGAACTTCATGGCGACGGTTCGCACGTGCTGGAAACCGTCGCGAGTCTGAGAACGGCGGGACCTCGCGATCTCACCTACGCGGAAGAAAAGTTCGTCGAGGACGCCAAAAGAAGCCGCGCCGGTTGCGTCCTGGTCGCGGAGGGCGACTTTCCCGGCCAAAACGTCATCCGCGTGCGGCATCCCAAACTCGCCTTTGCGCGAGCGGCACACCTGCTGCTGATGGAAGCGAGCGAGCCTCCGTCGATCCATTCGACCGCCGTGATTGCCGGTGACGCGCGCATCGGGCAGGGTGTCTCGATCGGACCGGGAGTTGTGATCGAGCCTGGAGCCACCGTCGGCAAAGGCAGTGCCGTAGAAGCCGGAACCTACATCGGCCGGAATTCAACGATCGGTGAGAACTGTAAGATCCATCCACGAGTCGTCATCTATGCCAACGTCTCGATCGGCAATCGCGCCATCGTTCATTCTGGAGCCGTGGTTGGCGCCGACGGATTCGGTTTTGTGCGCGATGGCGCGTCGTACGTGAAATTTCCGCAGGCGGGCCGCGTGGTGATCGAGGACGACGTCGAGATCGGAGCAAACACCTGCATCGACCGGGGTTCGCTGGAAACGACGCTGATTCGGCGCGGCGTGAAGCTCGACAATCTGGTTCAGGTTGCTCACAACGTCGAGATCGGGGAAGACACGGTCATCGCCTCTCAGGCCGGAATTTCCGGCAGTTGCACGATTGGAGCTCACTCGATGATTGGCGGACAGGTCGGCATGGGCGAGCAGGCCCATCTCGCACGCGGGACCATGATCGGGGGCCAGGGCGGAGTGCTGGCCGGAAAACGCGTCAAGGGTGGAGAACTCCTGTTTGGCACACCGGTCCGGCCGCTGAAGGAATTTCTGGCCCAGCAGGCCCACCTGTCGCGATTGCCCCGGTTGGCCGAAGAACTGCGCAAGCTTCGCGCGGAATGGAATGAATTCCGGCGGGCGAAACCTTTGAAATAGAGCGGCACTCAAGGTAAGGTTTGGGTTGTGCAATGGAGGGGGGCAGCATGAGCAAAATCACGACCGTTCAGCAGCACATTCTGGATGAAGAGCGGCTGCATCCCACAGCCACAGGCGACTTCACACAGCTTCTCACCAGCCTGATCGTCGCTGCCAAAATCATCTCCCGCGAAGTCAATAAGGCGGGACTCGTCAAGATTCTCGGAGAAACCGACAACGTCAACGTTCACGGCGAAGTCGTCATGAAACTCGACGAGTTCGCGCAGCAGACCATCTATCGCGCGATGGGAGATTGCGGCCATCTCTGCGTCATGGCTTCCGAGGAATCGGAGAACATCATTCCCATCCCCGACGGCGGCAAACGCGGACGCTACGTCCTCATGTTCGATCCGCTGGACGGGTCGTCCAATATCGATGTCAACGCAAGCATCGGCACCATTTTTTCGATCCACCGGAAAGTCACGGATCAGGAAGACGGCTGCGAAGTGGACTGTCTTCAGCACGGATGGAAACAGCTCGCCGCGGGATACTTCATCTACGGTTCCAGTACCATGATGGTCTACACGACCGGCAACGGCGTCCACGGATTCACGCTCGACCCCAGCCTTGGCGAGTTCCTTCTCTCGCACGAGCGCATCACCACGCCTCCGAGAGGCAGGATCTACAGCATCAACGAAGGAAACGCGACGAAATGGGACCTCGGAACGCGCCGCTACATCGAACACGTGAAAGAAGACAGGAAGGAAAGGGGTCATCCCTACTCGCTCCGTTACATCGGATCGCTGGTCGCCGACTTCCACCGGAATCTCCTGAAGGGCGGAATCTTTCTTTACCCGGGTCCGAAAGGAAAACTCCGTCTCCTGTACGAAGCCAATCCGCTGGCGATGGTCGCGGAGCAGGCAGGCGGTTCCGCCACGACGGGCAACATGCGGATTCTCGATGTCGAACCCACCTCTTTACACCAGAGGGTGCCGCTCATCATCGGAAGCCGCGAGGACGTTGCCGAGTACGAACGATTCTACAAAGAATCCACGGGAGCCGCCGCCGACTGAAGGGCTTTGCACGACCGCACGACGACTTTTCCCCGCCTTGGCCAAGGCGGCAGAGCTGTCCAATTGCAGTAGCGATGCGACCTGTCTCAAGGTGTGGTTTTACATGAAACCGTGGCGGCGCAGGTCGGGGACTCTTCCCCGCCTTGGCCAAGGCGGGGTGCCGCGGAGCGGCGGGGCGGTTCGTTCAGCAAAATCGAATTCTTGAACAGCACCACCCCGGCGCTTCGCGCCACCCCTCCTCGTCGAGGAGGGGAAAAACGCTTTTTCCTCGATTTCGCTTCATTGGACAGCAGCGTCGAAGTCCGTCCCATCGCGTCAGGAGAAGTTTTTCTTCAGGTGTTGAATTTCCACTCCACGGTTCACGAACGGGGGTCTACTCGGAAACGACCAGGTTCGTCAGAACTTCTTCGACGGTGGTGTGGCCTTCCGCCATGAGGATCATGGCGTAGTGCTTGAGATCGATCATGCCGCTTTCGATGGCGACGCGTTTGATCTCGTCGGTTTTCGCGCCGTTGGAAACGGTCCGTTTCAGTTCTTCGTTCATCAGCAGCAGCTCGTAAATACCGACGCGGCCTTTATAGCCCGACCCGCTGCACCTCTCGCATCCCTCGCCCTTGTAGAACTTCGGCGCGGTTTCGCGGTTGTACCCGAAGTAGCCGAGAGTCGTATCGTCGACCTCGACTTCCTTCTTGCACTTCCCGCAGATTCGGCGGGCAAGGCGCTGAGCAAGAATGCCGATGGTCGAGTTCCCCATCAGGAACGGCTCGATTCCCATCTCTTCCAGACGCGTAAACGAGCTGCACGCATCGTTGGTATGGAGCGTCGTAAACACGAGATGGCCGGTGAGCGCGGCTTCGACGGAAATCTTAGCGGTTTCCGTGTCGCGAGTTTCACCGACGAGAATGACGTCCGGGTCCTGCCGGAGGAATGCGCGAAGGATGCGCGCGAAATCGAGCCCGATATCCTTGTGCGTCTGAACCTGGCAGAGACCCGCGAGATCGTATTCGATCGGGTCTTCGGCGGTGGAAATATTGATTTCCGGCGAGTTGATTTCGTTGAGCGAACTGTACAGCGAGGTGGTTTTTCCGGAACCCGTCGGTCCGGTCACGTAGATGATGCCGTAGGGCTGGTTGATCATCCATCGCAGCTTTTCGACGGTGGGCGTATGCACGATGATCTTGTCGAGTGGGAGCAGCGATCCGCTCTTGTCGAGAATACGCATGACGATCTTTTCGCCGAACTTCGCGGGGACCGTCGAGACACGGAAGTCGATGCCGCGATCGTCAATCTTGATGGAGATGCGTCCGTCCTGGGGCAGACGCCGTTCCGAAATGTCGAGCCGGGCAAGAATCTTGAAACGGGACGCCAGCGGCAGCTGGATCTTCTTCGAGAGAATATTCTCGACTCGCAGCACGCCGTCCACGCGCAGCCGCAGGACGACTCCCTTTTCCTGAGGCTCGATATGGATGTCGCTGGCGCCCTTCTTGATGGCGACGGCGAGGATATTGTTGGCCAGCCGGACCACCGGGGCGTCCTCGGACGCGCTCGTCAGCTCCATGCTGTTGGCGACTTTTTCTTCTTCCTGGTCCTGAACCTCGAGGCCGCCGAGGATCTCGTTCTGCAGCTCCTCGAGACTCTGCATCGGCTGGTCCATCATGGACTTCTTCTTCTCGTCTTTTTTCTTGTCCTCTTTGCGCTCCGCCTGGGAACGATCGATGATCTCCTTCTTCGCCTCCTCTTTGACTCCCATCAGATTGGGATAGACCTGCTCGAGGAACTTCCGGAAATCGTCTTCGGTACAGACCACCGGCTCGATGATGACGCCCTTGATGTAGCGGCGGACGTCGTCGAAAGCGACGAGATTCGAAGGATTCACCATGGCCAGCGTGACCGAGTTGTTCACGAAGGCGATGGGCACGACCTTGTGGAGTTGCACCACGGACTGTGGAATCAGCCCGACGACTCGAGGATCGAAGTTGCCTTTGAGAAGACTGACGTACTCGATGCCGACCTGCTTGGTGGCATCTTCGAGACGCTCCGCAAGGATGCGGGCCAGACCGAGTGAAATTTCCGGATGCTGCGTCAGCAGATTCCGGAAGTCGGCGCGCGTCAGCGTAAAAACGACGGTGGGCTGGACCGTCGAAACGGTCGCCGACCGCGGCTTGCCGGTGAGGAGGGACATTTCACCGACGGCGGCGCCGGAGCTGAGCTGGGCGACGAGGAAGTCGATTCCGGTGGCGGGATCCTTTTTGCGAACCTCGACCAGCCCCGACTTGATGATGTACATCGATACGCCGGGGGCCCCTTCGCGAACAATGACCTCGGCCGGCGGAAACTCGGCCGTCTTGAGGCAGGTTCCGAGCTTCGCGAGGCTTTCCGGACTAAGTTCGGCGAAGAGTTTGACGTTCTTTAGGAACTGAACGAGTTGATCAGATTCGACCGCTACAGCAGACATTGACCCCACATCTTCGGAAGGCTTGCGTTGCGCCAGTCTCTCATCGGGACCGGCGCAAAGTCAAACGCCAAGCGAGTTTCAGCCTATTTAGGGTCCTTTCGGAGTTCTTGTTTCCATCCCAGGATCCGGGCGGCATTTCCTTCCTTTTCCGCCTCCTCGATCTTGCCCTGAGACATATAAAACATGGAAAGACTGGTATGCGCAAGGATATCGTCCGGGTCGATCGCAATCAGTTGCCCGGCGACGTCGATGGCCTCGTCGACCCGGCCTCGATGGTGCAGCGCCATGCCCAAACCGTGGAGCGCGTCCTGGTAATTCGGGTCGATTTCCAACGCTTTCTTGTACGTCTCGATCGCGTCGTCCAGCCTGTCTTCCCCGAACGCGTCCACGGCCTTCTCGAAGTATTCCTCTTTAGTCATTCCGGAATTGTATCGCGGGTCAGTTCGATGTCCGGCCGTTTGTGTAACGGATGCCGCCTCCAAAGGTCGACTGCCCCGCTTTCCAGCGGTTCACGACCTTCATCGTTTTCAGATCGATGGCGGCGATTTCGCTGAGCGGAGAAACCATCACATAGAGCATTGCGCTGTCCGGCGAGAACAGCGGGAAACCGAGACCGCCCACTTCCACGCTGGCGATGACTTCCTTCTTTTCGGCGTCGATGATGGCCACGTCTTTGGAGTCCCCGTGGGTCGATGCCGCAAACTTCCCGTTCGGCGAAACCGCCATCCGCCCCGCGCCTTTCCCGGGAGTCTGGATGGTCTTGCTGATCGTGTCGGTCTTACTGTCGATCACGGTCACGGTGCCTTCGATGCCGTTGTTTCCATCGCCATGAATCCAGACCTCGCCGTTCGGCGCGAAATCGACGCCGACCGGCCCGCCGGGAACATCGATGATTTTCCTGATCGTGTCGGTCTTGCCGTCGATCACGATGACGCGGTTATCGGTGCGGTGCGGGTAGTACACCTTGTCCGTTTTCGGCTGGACCTGAAGATAGTGGCCGCCCTTCAACACCAGATCGATCTTCTTGAGGACTTTGTTCGCCTTCGTGTCGTACACGACGACACCCGGCACATCCCCGTTTTCGACGCCGATGTAGAGTTTGCTTCCGTCCGTGTTCAGGCCCATGCCATGGGGCGACGAACTGTCCGGCGCGCTCTCACCCACCATCGCCGGTGCGCCGACGCCTTCTCCGCCGCCGCGCTGACCGCCACGCTGTCCTCCGCCACGGGGGGCGGCGGGAGGTTGCGGCGTACGGCCGTGAAAGAACGGGGTCTCGATCCTGGCTTTTTCTTCCAGGGTCGGTCCGAGAATCACAACGTGGCCGGCCTGCGGAACGGAGGCGTAGATTGTTTTTCCGTCCGGCGAAATCGCGGCTTCGTGCGGCTGATTTTTGGCAGTGAACTTCTGAACGGTTTTCCCTGTCGCGGGATCGATTTCATTGACGCTGAAGTCATTGTGCCCGAGAGCGATGATTGTATGTTTCTGAGCGAGGATCACGCTGGATCCAAGCAGGACCAGACACGTGGCCAGTAACAGCTTTCGCATGGATGTCTCCTTTTTTGAGGGTATTATTCGTACCGCAATGCTTCGATGGGGTCAAGCATCGCGGCGCGGTAGGCGGGATAGATTCCGAAGAGGAGGCCCGTTCCGACAGACGTGCAGAATCCAACCGTGGTCCAGAAAACCGACATCTGCGCCGGCAGGAACGGAACGATAAGCCGGATTAGCAATGTCACGCCGCCGCCGGCGAGAATCCCAAGTATCCCTCCGACTCCGGTCAGCACCATCGCCTCGAACAGGAACTGCCTCATGATGTGCCGGCGTGTCGCCCCGATCGCTTTCCGCACGCCGATTTCCCGGGTCCGCTCCGTGACAGACACCAGCATGATGTTCATCACCCCGACGCCTCCGACCATAAGCGCCACCGAAGAAATCGCCAGCATCACGGCAAAAATGCCACTCGAAATCTGATTCCAGATATCGATGATCGCGTCCTGCGTGAAAAGCGCGAAGTCGCTGTCCTTGTTTGGCGGCACGCCTCTCCGCTGCCTCAGCAGGTTTTCGATCTGGTCCAGAGCCCGGGGCAACGCCTCCTGCGAAATGGGCTTTGCCCCAATCTGAACGTCTCGCGCCTCGGGATGCATTTTTCTGAAAGTTCCGATCGGAATCGCGATGAGGTTGTCGTTCGGATTGTCTCCGCCGGTCAGCGAATCCTTCCGCTTCTCCAACACGCCGATGACCCGGAATACCGTTCCCTCGATCTCGACTTCCTTGTCCACCGGCTCCACACCGGAAGGGAACAGCGTATTCGCGGTCCCATAGCCGAGCACCACCACGTTCACCCGGTGCTTATGGTCCGCATCGTTGATCCACCTGCCGGATTGAATGGCCAGGCTCAACACCTGCTGGAAACTCGGCGTCACTCCCTGAATGATCGTGTTTCGCGCGGTTTGATCCTTGTACTTGACGACGTACTGCTTGGCGTTCGTTGCAAATTGGCGGCGCTGCAGAATGGGCGCCACGGATTGAATCGTCGGCAACTCCCGAATCGCCTCGGCGTCCTCAATGGTCAGGTCTTTCCGGTTCAGTATTTCCGGAGTTATGCGTCCCGTCGTCGGACCGAACTTCCCGATAAAAATCACGTTTGAGCCGATTCCCTGGATCGCCCCGACAATGAAGTTGTTCAAGCCGCTGATGATCGACGACATTCCAATGACCGTGGTCACGCCAATGACAATTCCAAGAACGGTGAGCAGCGACCGCAGCTTGTTCTTCACCAAAGAGTCGAGGGCCAGCGCCAGCGTTTCATTCATAGCGCAGTGCCACAATGGGATCGAGATTCGCGGCCTTGTTTGCGGGATAGATTCCGAAGAAAAGCCCGACGCCGGTCGATACGAAAATTGCGAGAGCGATCGCCCACCATTTGATGACCGCGGGCAGCGGAGTGAAACTGGCGACGGTCAAGGCGACGGCCGAACCGAGCGCAATGCCGATCAATCCTCCGACAAGCGACAGCGTCGCCGACTCGATGAGGAACTGGAGCATGATGTCCCTGCGCCGCGCGCCAAGCGCTTTCCTGACGCCGATCTCGCGGGTCCGTTCCGTAACGGAAACGAGCATGATGTTCATCACGACGATTCCACCGACCACCAGCGAGATCGACGCGATGCCAATCGTCACCGCGAAGAAAGCGCGGCTGATGCTCGCCCACAGGTCCAGGAAAGTCTGATTGCCCGAGATGGCAAAGTCGTCCTTCGCGCCGTACGGCACGTGGCGCCGAATCCTCAGTACCAGGCGCGCCTGATCCTCCGCTTCGTTCAGTTGCCGTTCCGTTCTCGCTTTCCCATAGATCTGCACCGAGCGCCGGGAGCCGAACATCTTGAGGCCGACCGAGATCGGCAGGGCAACCCACTTGTCCAGAGAGGTCCCGAGCGAACTTCCCTGCTTCACCCCAACGCCGACAATCTCGAATTCCTGATCCGCAACCTGAAGCGTCTTTCCGATCGGATCCACCCCGGCAAACAACGTCTCGGCCACCTCCGTCCCAATGACGCAGATCGGCCGGCTGTGCTCGACGTCGTAGTCCGTGATACCGCGTCCCGCCCCCAAATCCATTCCGCGCATCATCATCATTTCCTGGGTGTAGTTGAACACCGGAGTCTGCGACAGAAAATCCCGGCCATACTTCACCGTGGCGTTGGACTGGAACGTCGCACCGACCGCCCTGCAGCTCGTGCAACCGGCGCGAACCGCGGCCAGATCGTCCATGGTGACCATCTTGCGTTTTTGGGATTCCAGGAACTCGTCGAGAGAAGTAATGACCTGTGAGGCGCGGCTCACGATGAAGACGTCCGGTCCGAGATTGAAGATCTTCGTTTCGACGTAATTGTTGAGCCCCGAAATGAACGAGACGACCGTGATCACGGTCGTCACCCCGATCACGACTCCGAGCAGTGTGAGCAGCGAGCGCAGGCGGTTCGCGCGAAGCGAAGCCAGTGCGATGAGGACGGACTCGACAAAATTCATCGTCGCCATCTTATACGATGCATGTACGGATTGATTACTGCCGAGGTTCCACGACTAGCGGGCGGAAGAAAACTTTTCCTTCAGAAGGCGGATCTTTTCTTCCATCGACAGCGGTGGAACCGGCACCGTCTCCTTCTGTGGACGCGGCGGGCGGTCCTGCTTCTCCGGACGAGGCCGCTCCGGCCTTGCCTGGCCGGCCTCCGTTCCCGGCGGCCGTGGACCTTCCGGCCGACTTTCGGGCTTGCGCTCCGGACGCGGCGAACGGGGTTGTTGCGGACGAGGCGGACGCGGCCTTTCTTTCCGTCCTTCGGCAGGATTCGGCTGAGACTGCGGCTGAGCCGCAACCGTTTCACCCTGAGGTTTCGCCGCTTTCTTCCGGCGCGGCGGACGCGGCGGCTTCGGCTGCAGGGCTTTCATCGAAAGGCTGATGCGCTTCATGCCGGCGTCGACGCCGATGACTTTGACTTTCACGACCTCGCCGACCTTGACGGCCTGACGGGCATCCTGGACGAACTTGTGGGACAACTCGGAAATATGCACGAGCCCGTCCTGATGGACGCCGAGATCCACAAACGCTCCAAAGTTGGTGACGTTCGTGACCGTGCCTTCCAACTCCATGTCCTGGACCAGGTCCCCGATCGCCTTCACATCGTCACGGAACTTCGGCAGGACGAACCGATCGCGCGGATCGCGTCCCGGCTTCAGCAATTCCTCCCGGATGTCGCCCAGCGTGTAGCGTCCGGCCTCCGCTTCAAACGATTTGAAGTCGACAGCGCTGACCTTTTCCGAATTTTCGATCAGATCCGCGACGCTCAGGCCGAGCGACGATGCCATACGTTCGACAATCGAGTACGACTCGGGATGAACGGACGTACGATCCAGCGGGTTTTCACCATCCTTGATTCGGAGGAAACCGGCGGCCTGCACGAACGCCCTGGCGCCGAAGCCTTCGATCTCCTGAAGCTGCACGCGCGACTTGAAGGCGCCATTCTTGTCGCGGAAAGAAACGATGCCTTCAGCCAGTTTCTCGCCGATGCCCGAAACGTATCGCAGCAGATCGACGGACGCCGTGTTCAGATCCACACCGACCCTGTTGACACAGGACTCCACTGCCGCAGCGAGACTGAGTCTGAGCTTCTTCTGGTCGACATCGTGCTGATACTGACCGACTCCAATCGATTTCGGGTCGATCTTCACCAGCTCCGCAAGAGGGTCCTGCAGGCGCCGGGCAATCGAGATCGCGCCGCGAACGGTCACGTCCAATTTTGGAAACTCTTCACGCGCACGTTTCGAGGCCGAGTAGACCGAAGCGCCCGACTCGTTGACGACGACGGAAAAAATTTCTTTCTGGTTCTTTTCGAGCACCGACCGGACAAACGATTCCGTTTCGCGGGAAGCCGTACCGTTTCCGATCGCGATTCCCCGCACGTTGTGCCGTTCGATCAACTCGAGAAGTATCTTTTCCGCCCCCTCGACGTCCTTCTTCGGCTCGGTCGGATAGATCGTCTGGTTTTCGAGAAACTTTCCCGTCTGGTCGACAACCGCGATCTTGCAGCCGGTCCGCAGACCGGGATCGATGCCGATCACACCGATCGGGCCCGCCGGCGCGGCCAGCAGAAGGGTCCGGAGATTCTCTTCGAACACCCTGATGGCGTCCGCTTCGGCACGCTCGCGGAGGAACGACTTCACTTCGTTCTGAATGGAGGGCTCCAGCAGGCGTTCGAAACCGTCGCGAATCGCGCGTTCAAGGTGCGTGTTGAACATCGATGCCCGGTCTTTGATCACGGCGGACGCGATCGCTTCGATGATCTTGTCCTTCTCCATGTCGATCGTGTAGGTCAGGATGTTCTCGCGGGTGCCCCGCCGAATCGCCAGAACGCGATGAGAAGGGATTTTGGGTACGGCTTCCTCGAAGTTGTAGTACATCTCGTACTTCGTCTTCTCGGCTTCCTTCCCCTTCACCACGCGCGCGCGCAGTATTCCTTTCCGGAACAGCTCGTCTCGAAGCATGTTGCGAAACCCGGAATTTTCCGCGACCCGTTCCGCGATGATGTGCAGGGCGCCTTCCAACGCCTCGTCGAGCGAGTTCACGCCTTTCTCGAGATTCACGAATTCCTGGGCCCGGTTCTCGACATCTTCCGCACCAACCTGCTCCCAGATGTATTCGGCCAGCGGCTGCAGTCCGCGTTCGATCGCGAGCCGGGCCTTGCTCTTGCGTTTCGGTTTGAACGGCAGGTAGGCGTCTTCGAGTTCGCTCTTCGTGAGAGTGGTTTGAATCTTCGCCTTCAACTCATCGGTCAAGAGCCCCTGTTTTTCGATCGATGCCAGAATCGTTGCACGGCGTTCGTCGAGGCCCCCGTAATAGGTGCGCCGTTCGTCGATGTCGCGGATCTTGACTTCGTCGAGGTTGCCGGTGGCTTCCTTGCGATAGCGGGCGATGAACGGGATGGTGGCGCCTTCTTCGAGCAGTTTCAGCGTGGCTTCCACGCGCGACGGGGATGCACCGACTTCTTTACCGATTTTGTGGATGACTTCCGTGCTGACCATGTGAGGGTTTGATTATTTCATACCTTATTGAGGCTTTCGCAACTGAATACCGTGCCGTCCGCCTTCCTCAGTCACCCACGCATCGAACGCTTCATCAAGCTCACGAAACCTCCTTTGATTCTGGAGGACCTGTCTTTCCTGCATCAGAGTAACGGTGTCCGCGCGATTCGCTTCCTGCAAAAGCTCATATTGATTCTCCAGCAATTCGAGCAGTTGCGACGCGATCCGATCCGAGCTCGCGCTGAGCGACGGAATGCCCTTCAGTTCGTCGATGGCCCCGGCCACATCCTTGATCGACGCCGCGAGTTCCCGTTTCTGGTTCGAACGGAGCGCATCGACCGATGCCGCAAACGCGTTCTGCGTGTCGTTCATTGCGTCGACGAATTCACCGGTCGTCGACCGGCTTCCCAGACCGAGACTGAATCCCTTGTAGACGTTTTGAAACGCAAGCCGCGGCCCGTCATAGTGGCGCGCGACTTGAATCCAGCAGACCGCAATTAACCCGAGTAACACGTACTGGATGGCCGTGAAGACGGCCGGGGTTTGCGTCCGCGGCCGTTCGTAGGGAACCACGGCGGCCAGAGCCATGCCGGCGAGCAGACCGGCGATGTGAGCCGAGTTATCGATCTGCGGAACTGAAAAACCGATGATGAGGTTGATCACGATGACGGGCAGCACTCCGGTGCCCACCGCCCGCCTGAAGAACGGCGGGATGTTGTGCCTGTACCGGATTCCGAAAACGAGCAACACGCCAAACAGACCGAAGATCGCTCCCGATGCTCCAGCGGACGGCATGTCCGGGCGATAGAAGTAGCTGCCGGCAACCCCGGCGACGCCGGCCGCCACGTACAACAAAAGGAAGCGGGCGGCGCCGTAGAGTTTTTCAACCTGTGGTCCGACGATCCAGAGCGCGTAGGAATTGAAAAGCAAGTGGAGAAAGCCGATGTGAATCGAGACCGGGGTGACGAACCGCCAGTATTCGCCGCGGTTGATCAGATCGTTCACCTTCACGCCGAAGGCCTCGAGCGTCGGGCCGTTTGTCGTGCCACCGGCCAGGGTCATCAGCACGAAAATGGCGATGTTGAAACCGAAAAACACATAGGTGAAGAACGGCCGGCGATTCCAGACGGTCCGGAGAAACTCGATATCGCTTTCGGTAATCACTGCCGCAAGTCGTGCTGCAGCTTTTCCGCGATTTCACGGGCGGCCGCTCGTGCGGTGTCGAGTTCTTCCGGTTTGAACGAGATCGCAGCCACGACCGCGTGCCCGCCTCCGCCATAGTGTTCGCAGAGTTTCGCCAGGTTATGCTGCCGTTCGCGAGGCGTCCACGGATTCGTGCCGACCGAGACCTTGGACCGCAGCGGCGACTTGCTGACCCCGACACAGTACACGCCTTGAGGAAACAGGTAGTACGGGATGAACTTGTTGTAGCCGTCGAGATCGTGATCGCTGACATCGAACTGGATCACGCCATCCTTGAAATGCGCGGCGCGGCGCATGATGTCGATGGACTCCACGTGATGCTTGTAGAGCGACTCGAACTTCTCGCGGACATCCGGGTCGTCCAGCACCTGGGCCATCGTTCTGGACTGGAGGTTTCGGATGATGCGGTGCATCAGGCTGGAGTTCTTGGACGCCTCGATCACAAGCATCAGCCGCAACGCCGGTTCTTTCAGCTCGACGGCGGCCTGGACGCTTTCAAACTGGGCGCCGTCGATAATGTCGGCCCAGTGGATCAGTTCTTCCAGGTCCGGGAACTCCATGCCGAACACCGACTTCGCAATATGGGCGATGAACTTGGTACAGGACCGGTAGGCCGGATCGTGAAACTTTCGGCCGCCGGTGTCGCGGCGGAAATGGGCTTCGTCTTCCTGGGAAAGGAAGGCGCTTTCGTGATGGTCGAACCACCAGGTCAGCTTGTCCGTTGCGCAGTATTTGAAATCGACGATCGCGTTCTCCCCGCCGCTGAACGACTCCGGACTGATCAATTGTCCGGCTTTGTGCGTCAGTCCTTCGTATTCGATATCGGCGTTCGCATCCACGTGTCCCCGGTAAAAACGCGAGAAGACTGCGGCGGACGAGACGCCGTCGAAGCAGTTGTCGTGATAAAGAACGCGCATCGATTTCATCGCAGAAGATACTTGGCAATCGTTTGAAGTTGCATGTTCGAGGTGCCTTCGTAAATCTTACCGATCTTCGAATCGCGGAAGAACTTCTCCGCCGGATAGTCCCGCGTGTAGCCGTAGCCGCCGAATATTTCAACGACGGTCGACGTCACGTGTTCCGCCACCATCGACGAAAAGTATTTCGCCATCGCGGCCTCCTTGAGGAAGTCCTTGCCGGCATCCTTGAGCCGCGCCGCGTTGTAAACCATCAGTCGGGCCGCTTCGATCTGCGTGGCCGTTTCGGCGATCTGGAACTGGATGCCCTGGAACTCCGAAATCGGTTTTCCGAAGGCCTTGCGTTCCTTGGCGTACGCTGCTCCCGCCTCCCAACTCCCCTGCGCGATACCGACCATCTGGGCGCCGATGCCGATGCGTCCTTCATTCAGCGTCTCGATTGCAATCTTGTAACCCTTCCCCGGCTCACCGAGAACATTCTGTTTCGGAACCTTGCAGTCCTCCAGAATCAATTCGCATGTGCTCGAAGCACGGATGCCGAGTTTGTCCTCCTTTTTGCCCACGGTAAATCCGGAGAAATCGCGCTCAACGAGAAATGCCGTGATGCCTTTGTAGCCGTCAGCTGGATTCAGCGTTGCGAAAACGATGAAGACACCCGCCTCGACGGCGTTGGTGATCCACATCTTCCTGCCGTTCAGCACAAAGTGGTCGCCCTGATCCACAGCGCGGCACGAAAGCGCGAAAGCGTCGCTTCCGGACGAGGCCTCGGAAAGGGCGTACGCCCCGACCGTATCCCTGGCGAGTTTCGTCAGGTATCTCTTCTTCTGGTCTTCGGTGGCCCAGCGGAGGACCGCGTTGTTCACCAGGGTGTTCTGTACATCGACAAACACTCCGAAGGACGCATCCACTCTTGAAATTTCTTCGACCGCCAGGACGGACATGAAGAAACTTCCCTCCGAACCGCCAAACTTCTCCGGAATGTGGATGCCCATCAGGCCGAGATTGAAGAGTTCCGGAATGAGGCTGTGCTCCAGCTTGGCCGCTTCGTCCATTTTGTGAACCAGCGGCTTGATGTGTTCTTCGGCAAAACCGCGGCACGACTCCCGGAATAGTTGTTCGTCTTCGGAAAGCACCGTCAAAGGAATATGTGACATTGGAAAACTCCTGTTCAGACTGCTGAGAAAACCGGAGATTATAACATCGGTTATAATGCGCAGGTATGGATCATCACGGGCATTCTCACCAGCACAACCGCCGTCGCAATGCCCGCGGAAGCCTGAGACTGGCCCTCGTCATCACGGCCACGTTCCTGGTCGCGGAATTCCTGGGCGCCCTCTACACGAACTCGCTCGCGCTGCTCGCCGATTCCGGCCATATGCTCACGGACGTCGCCGCGCTCGGCCTGAGTCTTTTTGCGATGCAGTTTTCCACCAGACGCGCGACGCCGCAGAAAACCTACGGGTTCTACCGGGTTGAAATCCTGGCGGCGCTTCTCAACGGCGTCATGTTGGTGCTCATCGCGCTTTACGTGTTGAACGAGTCCTATCACCGGCTCCTGAATCCACCGGAAGTGAGAGCCGACTGGATGCTGGCCGTGGCCATCATTGGCCTGCTCGCAAATCTGGCAAGCGCCTATCTGTTGTTCGGAAAGCGCCAGCACAGCCTGAATATCCGCGGGGCGTTTTTTCATGTGCTCAGTGATGCCGTCGGCTCGGTGGGGGCCATCATCGCCAGCCTCGCAATCCTGTTTGGCGGTTACACGATCGCGGATCCCCTCATCAGCGCCTTCGTTGCGGTGTTGATCCTGTCCAGCTCATGGATTCTGATTCGGGACGCGGTCGACATTCTTTTGGAAGGCACGCCGGCTCATATCAACATCGTGAACCTGCGTGAACAGCTTCACCGGGTGGGCGGCGTGGGGTCCATCCATGATCTGCACGTCTGGACGCTGACCTCCGGCGTGATGGCCATGAGCTGCCACGTCGTCGCGCAGAATTCCGAGTTCAGCCGCACCGAGATTCTGAGCCGGCTGAGATCCGTGGCGAAAGAAAGCTTCCACATCGACCACACGACGATTCAAATCGAAGAACCGGATGTCCCGGCCGAAGCGTTGGATTCGTGCGACTGCCATTTCGGCGCATGGGACTCGCCTTCAACCAGGTAAACAACGATGCCACACGTGTTCGCTTCACTAGTGTTGGGAGTGTTCCTGCTGCAAAGCCCTTCGCTCGACAGCTCCAGTCCGAAGGAGCGTCAGGCGGCTATCGAACAAATGGCCGTCATCGGCAATTCCAGGGCGATCGCCGCCCTTGCCGAAGCGTATAAGAAGGAGCCCAAAAGCGACCTTCGGGCGGAGATCATTGCGGGACTCGAGCGGATACACGACAAGACGGCGATCGCGCCGATCGTCGAGGCGCTGAGAACCGATCTGGATAAGAACGTGCGACTCCAGGCCATCGATTCGCTGTTGAGAATGTACATCCCTGCGGACGGGAACAGCGGCCCGATCCGCACGATCTTCAGCAAAGTCCGGAGCGTCTTCTTCTACCCCGAACGGCCGATGGTCGGACCTGAAGTGAAACTCGATGCTCCCGCCACAAACGCCCTGGCCGAAACCATGCAGAAAGATTTCGTGGACGAGGTGCGCGTTGAAGCGGCGCGCGCATTGGGATCCTTGAAAGCGCAGGACCAGGTCCCGGCCCTGATTGCGGCACTCGAAGAACCGAAGAATCGGGAGCACGCTCAGGTCCGGCTGGAAATCATTCGCTCTCTGGCCATCATTCGCGATCCTGCGGCCGGACCGGCTCTGGAGAAAGGCCTGCGGGACAAGGATCGAAACATTGCCGGAGAATCGGCCCTGGCTCTCGGCCTCGCCGGCTACACACAAGCGCGGCCGGCAGTTGAATCGCTGTTTCGTTCCAGCAACGACCGGATGATCAAACACAAAGCGCTCGAGGGGATGGCGCTGATGCGCGATCCGGGATCGGCGGCGCTGTTTGAATCGTTGCTTGCGCATTCGGACCCCTACTATCGCGAGCTCGCCGCGGAGGGACTGGCCCGCCTGCATCATGATCCCACCCTCCTCAAAGACCGGCTGGCGCAGGAAAAGAAGTTCAACGTCCGGATCGCCCTCCGGTTCGCGCTCGCGGCCGCCGGTGAAGACAGCTCTATCAACGAAATCGCCAATGCGCTCGATAGCGGACAACGCCGGCAGGCTCATGTCTATCTGCTCGAGCTCGGGAAGTTCGAAGGCAAAATGAACGAGCTTTACCGCTACCTTCGCAGCACCAATCCCAAAGTGCGCGCAGAAATGGTCAACGTCATCGGCGAGATCGGCAACGTCTCCGCACGCGACCAGATCCAGCCGCTCACCAACGATCCCAACATCGACGTGGCGCGCGAGGCCGTAGCCGCCTTGCGCAAATTGAGTCGGTAGCGATGTGACCTGTCGGAAGGTGTGGTTTTTGCATGAAACTGTGGCGTCGCAGGACGGGGACTTTTCCCCGCCTTGGCCAAGGCGGGGTGCCGCGGAGCGGCGGGGCGGTTCGTTCAACAAAATCGAATTCTTGAACAGCACCACCCCGGCGCTTCGCGCCACCCCTCCTCGTCGAGGAGGGGAAAACGCTTTTCCTCGATTTCGCCTTATTGGGACAGCACCGGTATCAGGAGACGAATGACTAATCAAGTACGGGTTCGCTTTGCTCCATCACCAACGGGATATCTGCACGTCGGCGGGGCACGAACCGCCTTGTTCGACTGGCTCTACGCGCGGAAGACCGGCGGCGTGTTCATCCTTCGCATCGAAGACACGGATACCGAGCGGTCCAGCGATGAAATGACGACGGGAATTCTCGAATCCATGACGTGGCTCGGATTGACCTGGGACGAAGGTCCGTTCCTTCAATCCGACGGTGTCGACCGGCACCGGGCCACCGCGGAACGGCTGGTGGAGTCGGGTCACGCCTACCGCTGTTTCTGTCCGGCAGAGGCGATCGAGCAAAAGCGGCAGGAAGCCGCGGCCCGGAAAACGGACTTCAAATACGATCGCACGTGCCTGCGCCTCGGGCCCGAGGAAGTCCGGGGCCGGCTCGCGAATGGCGAAAAGGCCGTGATTCGATTCAAAGTGCCGCAAGGCGCCGTCACGTTCAAAGACGCCGTGATCGGCGATATCACCATCGCCGGCGAGACCATCGAGGATTTCGTGCTCGTGCGCTCGAACACTCAGCCGACTTATCACCTGAGTGTCGTCTCCGACGACATCGAGATGCGCATCACTCACGTGATTCGAGGCGCCGATCACGTCAACAACACGCCGAAACAGATCCTCCTTTATCAGGCGCTCGGCGCCACCCTCCCGGTCTTTGCGCACGTGCCGCTGATTCTCGGCCCGGACAAAACCCGGATGAGCAAACGTCATGGCGCAACGTCCGTGCAGTCGTATGCGGAACAGGGGATCATCCCCGAGGCGTTCCGGAATTTTCTTGCTCTGATGGGGTGGTCGCCCGGAAACGACCAGGAACTCTTCGATACGGAAGAACTGATCCGGTGCTTTTCCCTGGAAGGAATCTCACGCACAAACGCGGTCTTTAATCCGGAGAAGCTCGCATGGTTCAACCTTCAGTACATTCAGAAACTACCGGATGAGAAGCTGATCGCATATGTGAAGCCGGAATTCGAAAAAGCAGGACTCTGGAAGGACGAATTCCAGACTGAGAAGTATGCCTGGTTCTGCTCGATGCTCGCTCTCCTGCGCCCGCGAGCCAAAACGCTCCTGGAATTCCCCCGGCAGGCGCGGATGTTCATCATCGACGCTGTCGAGTTTGACCCGGCAGCGGTCGAGAAATCCATGAACGATCCGTCCATTCGCCGGAACCTGGCGGCACTGGGCCAACGTCTTGAAGCACTCCCCGATTTCACACACGACGCCGTTGAAGCGACGATTCGCGGGCTCGCCACGGAACTCGGCATCAAGCCCGGCGCGCTGATGAGCGGCGCCCGCGTTGCATTGACGGGCCAGAGCGTTTCGCCCGGCCTCATCGAAACGATGCTCGTTTTCGGGCGGGAGAAGACCATCTCCCGGCTTCTCCATATCGGCCCACAGTGAGCGGCGGCGCAAATGGATGAACAGCACCACCCCGGCGCTTCGCGCCACCCCTCCTCGTCGAGGAGGGGAAAAAAAACGCTTCTCCTCGATTTCGCTTCATTGGGACAGCCGTGCCTCCACGAGAAGGGGTGGCGCGAACGACGGGGTGGTGTCCGCCAATTCTCGGCGTTTTGCTTTTTATGCCACTTTTCTGTTCTCATTACCCCCTATGAGTTGGTTCAAGCGCGAGAAGAAGCCCCTCGAGTCCGTCCAAGGCAGGCGAGTGGTAACCGAAGGACTCTGGATCAAGTGCACGGGTTGCAAGGAACCGCTCTGGAAGAAAGATCTGGAGGCGAACCTGCAGGTCTGTCCGAAGTGCAGCTATCACTACAAGATTTCCGCCTACGACCGGCTCCATCTTCTCTTTGATGGCGACTGGCAGGAGATCGATGCCAGTCTGCATTCGACCGATCCGCTCAACTTCAAGGGAATCAAGCCTTATAAGGACAGCCTCGAAAGTCTCCCGGGAAAACTCGGGGTGAGAGAGGCCGTCATCAGCGGCGTGGGGCGGCTCGACGGTTCGTCGATCGTGATTTGCGCGATGGAAGGCAGTTTCATCGGCGG
>JAHFTY010000155.1 GCA_023265365.1 Acidobacteriota bacterium | reverse complement strand
ATGTCGAAATTGGCCTGGCCGGGGCCCACCAGGATGCTGCGGCCGGAGTTGCCGAATCCCCGCCCGTTTCCGATCACCGGTTCGACATCCCAAACCGTCGATGAGGTATTGAAATACCGGTCGATGCGGTCCTGGGTGCGTCCGGTGAGTTTGGCATCCGACGCCGACTTGCCGGGAGCGAATTGGGCATACGAACTGCCGTTGTTGAGGAAAATCGTTCCTCCGGTCGAGTCGGTGATGCTGAACGGTTTGCCCGACTGGAGCGTGGTGACGCCCGACCATGCCCATCCACCGAGCAAGGCTTTACCGGCGGCCGAATCCTGGAAGATACCGGGGATCGAATAGTTGTAGCTGGCGACCACCCGGTGACGGCGATCGAAATCCGACGAGCCGCGGTTGGCGGCCCGGTTGTAGAAATCTCCGGTGAACGAACCGATCGGCTGATTTCGTCCGCCGCCGCTGGCGCCGATGTTGTCGATGCCATGGCTGAGCGTGTATCCGGTCGTGAAGCTTAATGCCCTCGAGTACTGTCTCTTGACGCTCACTTGAAGCGAGTTGTAGCTGGAATCGAAGTAACTTCCGTAGTAACTCAGTCCATTCGGGGTCCACTCCAGCGTGGGCGCACGAAGATTCACGTTGGCCGTCGTGTTTGTCGTCTGGTCATGGATCGGACGCTCCGGCGAGGCGAGCAGGGCCTGGTTGGCGCGGGTGCTTCCGATCAAATGCGTGCCTTTGCTCCCTGAATAGCCGGCCTCAATCACGAAATTCTTCAATCCGTACTGCAGGTTGAGCGACCACTGCTGCGTGTACGGCATTTTCGTCTCCGGATCCAGCGCCAGGAAACTGCGCGTGACCCCGGGCTGAATCGGGATGAAAATCGGGAGCTTGTCGCTGGGCGGAGGATTCGTCACATAGGGATTCTGAAGATTGGCCGCAGGATTAATGGTGGAGCCGGCGGTTGTGACGATCATCCAGGGATCGAATGACATCTGTTCGAAGATCGTACCCGCTATCGCCGACCAGTAAACGCCGTAACCCGCCCGCATCACAAAATCCTTGTTCTTGCTGAGAGGACGGAAGGCCACGCCGATACGGGGAGAAAACGCTTTCTTCGTATCGTGGTCCATGATGTTTTTCGTCTTCAGTATGAAATCCGGCGGCAATGCCACCGAGTTCGCCTGGAGCATCTGCAAGCGTCCCTTGTCCGCGTTGGCGGGAACGACGAAGCCCGCAAGCGTTCCACCGGCCGGCAGCGTGCTGCCGTAAAACGCCTTGCGCATATCGAAGTTGCCTTTGCGGCCGCGCTTGTCGATTTCGCCGCCGTAATACTGCCAGCGGATGCCGAGGTTGAGGTTCAGGCGGTCGTTGACGCGGAAGTCGTCCTGCGCAAAGGCGGAATACGCGGGGTAGCGCGGGTGCCGATTGTTCAAGCCGTTCGCGGCCTGAGACTGGTTGATGTTGCTGATGCCGCTTCCGTTTTGCGCGCCGCTCATCCCGAGAAGGAAATCCGGGAACGAGTTAAAGCTGATGGTTCCGCGGATCAGGAACACTTCCACGCGTGTTTCAAGCGTGGGATTGATGTTTGCCCCGAGGCGAATGTCGTGTTTCCCCGTGATCCAGTGAAGCGTGTCGCTCGCCTCATACATGTGGAGAATGATGGTCTGCTGATTGTTCGTCTGCGGGCCGATGGTGAACAATCCGGTCACGGCCACGCGCGGAACGCCGTCGCCCTGATCCGTGACGGGCCGGGATATTCCAAGCGACGAGGCCGTGACGGGTTCGACCGGAGTTTGAATCATGTAGTTGCGGGCGTATCCGAGGCGTACCTCGTTCAACAGTCTTGGGCTGAGCGTGTAGGTGTCATGGAAAGCGACGTTCGTATTCGACTTGGAGTCCACTTCTCCCATTCCGGGAACGGTCGCGCCGCCGGTTTCAAACGGCAGGGTCGACGGCAGGCGCGTGTAGAAGAATTTTCCTGCAATGCTGTGGTTGTTGCTGAAGCTGTGGTCCACGTTCGCGAGGATCTGGTCCTCACGGAAGATCGCCTTCATTGCGAATGACGACGTGCCGGTCAGGCTGCCCGGAGCCACGAACTGGGGATCCGGGATCAGGTAATTGCCGTCGGGCAACCGGGCGTTCAGGAATTTCAGCGCGATGGGATTGATGTTCGATCCATCTCTTGCCACGGCCACGTTGCAGTTGGTCACGGTCGGCGGACACGAGTTTGCCGCCTGTCCGGTCCGGCCGCCGTAAAGCGAGCCGAGTGCGGCAGCGGTCCGGTTTCCGAGGACCGGCAGTGTGGTTGTCTTTGTGGCGGAGCCGGCAATCCCGTTCGTCTGCCGGGTTCCCTGATACGAAACGAAAAAGAAAGTGCGGTCTTTCTTGATGGGGCCGCCGACGGTTCCGCCGAACTGGTTCTGTTTGAGGACGCCCTTCGGCTGGCCGAACCGGTTCCGGAACCAGTCGTTCGCGTTGAGCGCATCATTGCGGAAAAACTCGAACAACGATCCGTGGATGGAGTTGGTTCCCGTCTTCGTGACGATATTGACCGTCGCACCGCCCTGGCGCCCGTTCTCCGCGTCGTAAAGCGCGGTTTGAACCTTGAACTCCTGGATGGCGTCCGGCGACGGAACGGGAATTCCGTTCTTGTCATTGTCGTCGTCGAAGCCGCCGGAATTCGCGTTGTCCGCGATCATCCCGTTAAAAACCACGCTGTTTTCCCACGGCCGTGCGCCGTTCGAGGAAATGTTCACGCTGTTCCGCCCAAACGCGCCCGCATTCGGAACTTCCGATGCGACGCCGGGCGAGAGCGCGAGGATCTGCGTGAAATTGCGGCTCGAGAGCGGCACGCCGGTCACAAGCACCTGTTCCACGACACGTCCGAGCGCCGAGGTCTGCGTTTGAATCAACTGCGCTTCCTCGCTGACGGTCACCTCGGTCGTCACACCGCCAACTTCCAGAGTGAAATCGACGGAAAGAACCTCCGTGACGTTCACGGTGACATTCTCGCGAACCGCTTTCTTGAATCCCTGCATGTCAACCGCAAGCGAGTATTCCGCCGGCGGGATTGCAGGAAAGACATAGCTTCCCGTTTCTGTGGAGAGCGTCGTTTGAACCCGCTGCGTACCCTTGTTGGTGAGGGTGACCGAAGCGCCGGGCAGAATGGCGCCCGACGTGTCTTTGACTACTCCCTTCACCGTTCCGTTCGATTGGCCGAAACCGGCCGTCGAAAACAGAACGGACACCAACGCCATCCCAACAAAGAACCGAATCAGTTTTGTTGTCATTATCAATTCCTCGAAGAACCGACACACCAAGCGTCACTGCTGTTTCGCGCAAGCTTCTTCGCGCGCGGGCGACCACAACTCTCAGGGGGAAGAGTTGAGACGTAATGCTGCACTAAATTGGACAGGAATGGAAGACTGTGAAGGATAAGAATCTGGGGGCATCCTCAAACGAAATCGGAGTATTTCCATTAGTGATGTTGCGATTCCAACGCCTCGCGGATGGA
Organism: Acidobacteriota bacterium; assembly: GCA_023265365.1. Taxonomy (GTDB): domain Bacteria; phylum Acidobacteriota; class Terriglobia; order 20CM-2-55-15; family 20CM-2-55-15; genus JAHFTY01. The sequence goes on along the minus strand of JAHFTY010000155.1, from coordinate 8,159 downwards.
CTGCCGGATGTCGGCCCGTTGCGGGCCGGCATCCGGGAATTACGGTAGTGGGTCAGTTTTAACCTATAAGAATAATTAGAATAATTAATAACCAATCGAATCTGTTATTCGTCACGGCCAAATCCAGGAGGAGGGAGTTTTATCGAGTCCGGGCCATCGAGTTCGACCAGTCCAAAAGTATTGGGTGCCGGGCGCGTGAATATCTCTCCCTTTCTTACGTAATTTGCTAATGAGCCGCTCATCCCGGCTCGATTGTTTCGACTGTCTTCTTTACCGAGCGCTGCCAATAACTCTCGTATATGCATTGGTCGCCCGGCCTTCAAAATTGCGTCTCGCGCCAAGGCAGTAGAGCTGTTTTGACGAAGAACTGCCTCGGCGTTACCTTCATTAATGCCTTCTCGCGGAAGTAGTTTGAGCATATCCTCAAGCGCTTGCAGATATGCGGCACTCTGCTTGATTTGCGATTCCAACTCATTGCATAAAGGATCTGGTCATTGATAATCGGGGCGGTATTCATGGATACAAGGACGACCACTCCTGTCGAAACACGATTCAGCGCAAAATCGAGAATCATTGTCCGCAACGATCCGGCGGCACCCATCGCCCTATGTTTGAGTGTGTGGAACACGGACGCTACCGACTGATCGGCTCCCGATAGTTTCAAACTGAACCACTACCGGAATTACGCTTCGATCTCCAGTCCTTCCGGAACCGCGCTCGGGCTCGGCGTTGCGAAAGCCGAACGCAGCATCGAGATCGAGGTGTAGAGCACAACGGCGACAACCAGCCACTTCATCGTGTTCACGTTCATGGATTTCACAATGAACGCCGCAATCAGCACGGCGGGAATCCCGGCGAGCGTCAGGCCCAGCGCGGGGCGGTTGCTGAAGCTTTTTTCACGGATGAAGGGAAGGGCGGCCACCGGCATGAGAAAGGCGCAGGAGCCCATCATGATCGGGAAGGCGGCCTTGGGGTTCATGCCCAGAAGGTAAATCGTGATCATGCACGGAGCATAAAGTCCGATCCCCAAAGTCATCAGAGCGCCAAGCATGAAGTTGACGGCAACGGCAAGCACCAGCTTGCCGCCGGTTACTCCAAGGGCGTCGCCGCCGGCAGGCAGCACGCCGATGCCGGTCATCTGGAAGAAAGGACCGCCGTCGCTGAAGAACATCAGGGTTCCCGCCACCAGCAGCGCGCAACCCATGCCGATCTGGATCTTCCGCTTCGGCCACTTCGCCACGATTCCCGCTCCCATCCACGCGCCCGCAATGGCGGCGCCGATCATCGAGAACAGAGTCGTCACATCGACCGGTACGATTGCGGTATAGATAAAGGTCTGGACCGCGGTCGAGAGGTTGTGTCCGACGGTCATGGTGCCCGGAATGACCCGGTCGTTAACGATTTTCCGGAGCTTGAACCACGCGGTTGTCGGCGCATACGATCCGATGCCGAGCGTATCGAAGAAGTTGGTGATGAACCCAATCGCCAGGTGTTCGCCGGTCGGAAATCGAACGTCTGTGGCCGGCGTGCGGTTCGCGGTTTTCAGGCCGGAGGCCATGGCCTTACCCCAGACCGTCAGGAAAACTGCGTTGACTGCCGCAAGGGCGGCGAGAAGTCCCGTAATTGGATTCATGAAAATAAGGTCCTTTCCTTCTGCTTGGCTGGCTTCTCCTTAGCCCGCCAGCGGCGCCAATACTACCATAGGCCTCGCCTTAAAGAATTATGGAAGAAATGCTCACCGAGCCCCGTCCAATGGACAATGAGGATGCCGGTATTGACGGATGAAAACCCAGCCGTGGACCAGCTCCTGGAATCGTGCCGGCAAGGCGACCGGGATGCTTTTGCCACACTGTTCGAGACCTACCGGGACCGGGTTTACTCCATCGCGCTGGTCTTCTTCAAAGGCGACGCCGCCGCCGCCGGAGACATCACGCAGCAGGTCTTCCTGAAGCTGATGAGCCGCATGTCGCAGTTCGAGAATCGCGCGGATTTTTCGACCTGGCTGTACCGGCTGGTGACGAACACCTGTCTCGACCGCCATCGCAGCCTGAGGCGCTGGGTCTTCTTCGGGACCGCAGAGGAAGCCGACTCGGCGGGTCCCGTCCGCAGCGGACGTTCGGCGGAAGAGGAATACTCGCAGCGGCAGCTTTCCGAAGTCGTGCACTCGGCGATCGCCGAACTGAAGCCGAAGTTCAGGATGGCGATTCTGCTGAAGTACTTCGACGATCTCTCCTACGAAGAGATGGCGGCCGTGCTTCAGGTATCGAAAGGAACGGTCGCGTCCCGATTGAATCGCGGACACCGGATGCTTGCCCGGCGCCTGGCTCATCTGAGAGGTACGGAGGTTTGAAATGTTCGGTCATGTAACGAAGCACATCACGGCATACCACCACGGTGAACTCTCCGCCGAAGACCGGCGGCGGGTGGAGTCGCACGTCGAACAGTGCGCCGCCTGCCGCGAGTCCTTCGAAGAGATCCGGCAGACCACCCTGCTTCTTCGCGCGTTCGCTTCTTCCGGACCTGTCACGTTGCCGGGAAAGCCGGCGGTCACCGGCCGCCGCACCGGATTTGCGGTGGCGTTGATGGGCGCGGCAATCGTGGCGTTCAGCGTCCTGGCGTGGCGGCTGCCGCTGGAAAGTTCGCCGGAACTCCGGCTCGGTCAGTGGCTGAACATTTCTTCAGAAGTCACCTTGAAGGTGGCCGATATCGGACAGGTTCGCCTCGAGCCCAACACCAGAGTGCGGCTCATCCAGGATCGGCCGGACGACCATCGCATTCAGATGGAGCGTGGAACGATGCACGCCCTGGTCTGGGCTCCACCGAAGCTGTTCTTTGTGGAGACGCCCTCCGCCACCGCAACAGATCTGGGCTGCGCGTACACACTGACGGTGGATGACAATGGCGACAGTCTCCTCAATGTCACGACAGGCCTGGTTCAACTCGACTCGAAAGGACGCTCGTCCATCGTTCGCGCGGGCTGGACCGCGAAAACGCGGAAGGGCGCCGGACCCGGCACGCCCTATCCGGTCGAAACCTCCGGAGAGATGCGGCGCGCCATCGACGTTATCGACTTCGGGTCCGATGAGGCCGCAAAGGAACGTTCGGTCGGCATCATCGTGGACGGCGCAAAAGACAACGATCTCATCACGCTATGGCACCTGTTGCCGCGCGTGGACTCCAACTCCCGCAAGCGCATCTACGACCGGATGGTGTCGCTTGCCGCGCCGCCGGAAGGCGCCACGCCTGAAGGCATCGTCGATCTCAATCCGGAAATGATGGACCGCTGGAAATCTCACATCGGTCTGATCTGGTAAACCAACCAAAGGAGAATTTCATGAACTCGAAAACTGTGACGCTCGTCGTGTGCCTGCTCGCCATCGCCGTCCCGCCTCTGCTGGCGGGCGGTCCCGGCCTGTCGATCGAAATCAAGGACGCGGTGGTGATGGTCCGCGTTCACTTTCATGACAAGAATGTTCCCGACAGTCTCACCGGAACAGCCGAAGGCATTCTGAATGGAAAACGCCAGAGCCTCGACCTGAGGCTGCTTCCAACGCCGGAGGAAGGCGTGTTCACCGTGAAACAACAGTGGCCTGCCGAGGGGAATTGGGTGCTCACGATCACCGCAACCGAACATGCGACCCAGAGCGCGGTCATCAAACTGGGCGCCAACGGCTCGACGAAGAACGCCTCGGTCAACATGTTGACGCGCAAAGCCACGGAGGACGACGTGACGGCCGCATTGAAGAAATAAATCCCGGTGGGGCGCCACCCCTGCTCCGTTCAGGGTGAAATCGAGGAAAAGCGTTTGGATCCAACATTTCCTAAGCGAGAAAAAACGTTGGGCGATGCGGTCTGGTTATGACATGAAGCATGGAGTTGCAGGACGAGGACTTTTCCCCGCCTTGGCCAAGGCGGGGAAACATCGCTGGAATCCCGGACCGTCGTGCAAACGAATCTACCGGAGAGCGTCCAAGGCGGCTTGCGAAATCTGTTCGTCCTGTGAAGAAAGCACTCCGCTGACTCCCACGGCTCCAATGACCTGCCCATCCACCGTGACGGGCAGTCCGCCCTGCAGCGGCGTCAGGCCCTCGACGGCAAGAAACACCGTGCGCCCTCCCGCAACGATCTCCTCCATCGCCTTCGTCGGGCGCTTGAACGCTGCGGCTGTGCGCGCTTTGCCGATCGCGATGTTGATACTGCCGCTCTGCGTGTCGTCCATTTTCTGGAACATCAGAAGATTGCCAGCAACGTCGACGATCGCAATGGCAACGGACCAGTTGTTCTTTCTCGCTTCCGCCTCGGCGGCGGCCATCATTTTCCGGGCACCCTGTAGCGTGATCATTTTGGTGTTCCTGACCAAATCCATTTTCAACTCTCCTTATTCTCGAATTCGATGAAACCAGTGCGCAAAAAACAAAACAGCGATCGTGATTGCGGCCAACGCCCCCCATCTTAAAGGATCGCTCCAATACAACCGTCCCCCCACGAATGGTTCCTTGTAAATCATCTCGGCGCCCGTCCAGACGATCCCGGCGCAGCCGAGGTGGGCGAGCCACCAGAACTTGTTCACGAGATCGGCCACGAGATTGCCCATGAACATGAGAATCGCCATGCTCAGAATCAAACCGAACATCAGAAGCGCGTAGTTGCCTTCGCTTGCCGCGGCGACGCCGATGACATTGTCCAGACTCATGATGAAGTCCGCCAGAAGGATCGTGAAGATCGGCCAGTTTGCGCTGCCGCGGCTCGAGCCGGTGCGAAGCCATTCCAATCACGACGGCGTTGTCACCGCTGAGTATCAGGTCCATCAGCACGATCCGGAGGATCGGGGACAAAAAATGCATGGGCCCGGAGTCTACCAAATGCCGGCGAACAATGAAGTCTGGGACGGACCAACCGGACCAACGGGGCGGTATTTTCTCGGCCTCTCGGCCTCACGGTTGACCGCATTGCGCAAAGGTGGTACTTCGAGAACATGCACCTCGGCGTCTCTCACATTCGGCACATCGGTTTATTCACACCCCACCTTGCCGATCACGCGCGCTTCTACGCCGACGTGTGGGGTCTGCAGAGAGTCGAAGAAAACGACGGCGTCGTTTATTTTCGCGGTTCGTCTCCCGAGTTCCATTTGCTCAGCCTTCATGCCGCGCCGAACCGGGGTATCCATCATGTTGGTTTCGGAATGGAGCGTCGCGAGGATGTGAATCGCGCCGCCGAATTCCTGAGGTCGTCCGGAGTCGACATCGTTGCGGAGCCCGGGGCGTTGGAAGAACCCGGTGGTGGTTACGGTCTGCGGTTTGTCGATCCCGATGGACGCTGCATCGAACTCGCTGCGGAAGTCGCGACGCACAACGACGGCTGGACCGCGCAACGCGTGGAGCCGGGTTCAATCTGCCACGTCGTTCTGAATACGCCGGACATCGACCGGATCGCCGATTTCTATACCGGCGTACTCGGGTTTCGCGTCTCCGACTGGAGTGAGCATCAGATGGTTTTTCTGCGATGCAATGCGAAGCATCACGCGGTCTCGTTCAGCCAGGCGCCGCACGCATCGATCAATCACGTGGCGTATCTGGTCTCCGGAGTCGACGAGGTGATGCGCGGCGTGTCGAAACTCCGGGATAAAGGCATTCAGCCGGCATGGGGACCGGGGCGGCATGGTCCCGGCAACAACATCTTTTGTTATTTCAGGGATCCGTTCGGATACGTCGCCGAATACACCAGCGACATCGATTACATTACCGATGAAGCCGCGCACCGGCCGAAGGTCTGGTCGCGGACTCCCGATGCAATCGATCGGTGGGGAACGGCAGGCCCGCCGCAACCCGCAGTGCGTGAAGCGATGGCGGGAGAACCGGATCCCGGGTGGGCCGCGAACAGGAGAAGATAAATGGATCAAGTGCCGGGCGTCGACCAGATCGATAAGTACGTCGCACGATTGAAGGATCGCAAAGCGGACTGGAACGTTCTGAAATTCCAGGCGGACGTCGATCCCAAATACGGGCGGGCCCAGATGCGCTACGTCGGTGGAGGAGGCACGGGCGCTCATGACGATCCCAACATCATTCAGGCCGGCCACTTCACGCTGAGCACGATGATCCTTCCACCGGGCCACGAAGGGCCGCTGCATCTCCACACCGACGTCGAAGAACTGTTCTTCGTGCTCGAAGGCGCGCTCACCTGCATCTGGTCCGACCGGAAGACGGAAGTCGAACGCACGATCGGCCCGCGCGATATGATCTGGGTTCCCGCGGGTATCTGGCGCGGCGTCCGCAACGATGGGACGGTCGATGCCCTTTTCCTCACGTTGCTTGGAGCGCAGAAACCCGTCCTGCCCGATTATCCCGAAGGAAGTCCGCTCTCCGAGGCACGTGCAAGAAAGTGAGCGCACACCACGGCAGGGTCATCGTGGTGACGGGCGCCGGCCGCGGTCTGGGCCGAGCTATTGCCCTGAAGCTCGCGTCGGATGGAGCGCGAATCGCGATTGCCGAGATCGACCGGGAACTTGGAGCCGAAGCCGAACAGGAATTGAAGACAACCGGCGCCGAGACGATGTTTGTTCCGACCGATGTCTCGTCTCAGGAATCCACAGAAGCCATGGCTGCCGCCGTTCTCCTGAAGTGGGGACTCATTGACGGCCTGGTTGCCAACGCGGCGCTGGCGAACTCCGTGGGTGGTGCGACGTACGACCGGATCACGGTCGATCAGTGGGATCGGATCATGCGGGTCAATGTGCGCGGCACCTGGCTCGCCTGCCGCGCCGTCGCGCCGCACATGCAGAAGCGCGGGCGCGGAAGTCTTGTGACGCTCAGCTCCGACACGGCGCACTGGGGAAGCCCGAATCTGTTGCATTACGTCGCATCGAAAGGCGCCGTCGAGGCGTTCACCCGCGCCATGGCCCGTGAACTGGGCGCGGACAACGTGCGGATCAATTGCGTGGCTCCCGGTCTTCTCGACAACGATGCGACGCGCGGCGTTCCGCCGGCGAAACGCGAATGGAACATCCGGAATCGGGCGATCTCGCGTGAGGGTTCGCCCTCGGATATCGTGGGGCTTGTTTCCTTCCTGCTCTCCGATGAGGCATCCTTTATTACGGGACAAGTCATCATTGCCGATGGAGGTCTGGTTTTCCATTGAAGCCGGCGGGTTCAGCCGAATTCGAAGACGATCTGAAGCTCGGACTTCGGAACATGTGGTATCCGGTCTGCCGGTCCGATTTCGTCAAGGATCGGCCGGCCGGGCTGCAGCGTCTCGGCCAGGACATTGTGGTGTGGCGCGACAGGCGGGGCGCGGTTCACGTTCACGATGACCGCTGTTTGCATCGCGGCGCGAAACTCAGCCTTGGCAAAGCCGTCAACGATACGCTGCGTTGCGGATATCACGGCTGGGCTTACGACACCAAAGGCCAGTGCGTCACCATTCCCACCAGCAAGACCGTCGAAGCGCGTCTTGCGCCGAAGCTCTGCCTGCCCACCTTCGCCAGCCAGGACCGCGCCGGACTCGTGTGGGCCTATTTCACCGATGACGCATCCGCGCCGATTCCCGGGCTGGTCATTCCGGAAGAGCTCGAACGGCCGGAATGGAGCGGTTTCATTTGTGAGTCCATGTGGGCAGCGAACTGGATTCTGATCGTCGAGAACCTGGCCGACCCCATGCACGGCCCCTTCCTTCATGGCCAGTCCCTCACGCTCGGCAAAGGCGCCCTGGAAGACGATATGCGCGTGACGCGAACGTCCGGCGGATTCCTTGTCGAGCGGGAAGGACAACGTGGCGTGAACTTCGACTGGTCGGAGATCTATGGCCGCGATGCCATGTGGGTGCGGCTCGACATCCCGCTGCCGTTCGGACCCAGGGGCATTCTTCGCATCCTGTGCTTCTGCACGCCGATCGATGAGAACAACTCTCTCGTGTATTTCCTCCGCTACCGGAATCTCAATGGATGGAAACGCATGTACTGGAGATTCCTCTATCGCACATTCTGGGAAAAACAACACTTCAAGGTCATTGAGCAGGACCGCGTGATGCTGGAGTCGCAGCGTAGGGCGCAGTCGCGGCTGGTGGAGCACCTTTCCAACTCGGACCGCGGCGTCAGCGAACTCCGTCGCTTCCTTCGCGAGAAGAAAGCGGGCGGCCGATCTTGACGGGCGTTCATTACGAGG
>JAHFTY010000307.1 GCA_023265365.1 Acidobacteriota bacterium | reverse complement strand
ACCCGTGACGAAGCCCGGCACCACGGTCGACTCTGCTGTCGAAATCCGGTTGAAAGGAGCGCCGCATCCCTACGTCAGCCGTGGCGGTCTGAAGCTGGAAGGCGCGCTCGAGGCGTTCGGGATTTCCGTCGAAAGCCGAGTCTGCCTCGACGTGGGATCGTCGACGGGCGGCTTTACGCAATACCTGCTGATGCACGGCGCCTCGCGTGTCTATGCCCTGGACGTGGACATCCAGCAACTCGATTGGAAGGTGCGGAAGGACGCGCGTGTCCGGCCCGTGGAGTTGAACGCGAGATTTCTGGAGCCGGCACATGTGGGCGAGCCGGTCGACATTGTCACGATTGACGCGTCGTTCATCTCCCTTACAATGCTTTTGCCCCGAATTCCCACGGTTTTGAAAGAGGATGGAATCTGTATCGCGCTGGTCAAACCGCAGTTCGAAGTGGGCCGCGGCCAGGTCGGCAAAGGCGGCATCGTCCGAGATGAGCGGTTGCAGAGGGAAGCGATCGCGAGGATCGTTGAAGCGGGAAGATCCGCGGGCCTGGAATTTGTCGCGGAAAAAGAATCGCCGATCACGGGCCGTGAAGGGAATCGCGAATTCTTCTTGCTGTTCAGGAAGGCATGACTATGCCGTTTAACAAGGTCGTCATCTTCAGCAAACCAAGGCAGCCCGAGGTGGCGAAGGTCGCTGCGGAGTTGAAATCGTGGCTTCAGGCGAAAAGCCTGCAGATCACGGAAGAGAATCCCGATTTCGCTGTCGTGGTGGGAGGCGACGGGACACTGCTGGCTGCGGCGCGCACGTTCGGCGAACGGCAGATCCCGATCCTGGCCATCAATCATGGCGGTCTGGGTTTTCTCACGGAAGTGACGCTCGACGAGATGTATCGCGCGCTCGATCGCGTGCTTGCGGGTGAATTCGTGACGGACCGCCGAATGATGATGGATGTGACGGTGGACCGGATGCGGTACCGCGCTCTGAACGACGCGGTCATTCACAAAGGCACGCTTGCGCGAATCATTGAACTCGAGGCACGGGTGGACGGTCAGTACGTGTCCAGTTTCAGGTCTGACGGTCTGATCGTGACCACCCCGACCGGTTCGACCGCTTACAATCTTTCGGCCGGCGGTCCGATCATTTTCCCGACCATGAGCGCGATGGTCGTGACCCCCATCTGCTCGCACACCCTGACCAACCGCCCGATCGTCCTGTCGGGTGATGTCCGGATCGAGATCACGCTTCGTTCCACTCAGGACGAGGTTCATCTGACCGTGGACGGGCAGGTGGGCCAGCGGCTGAACCCCGGGGATCGCGTGACGGTCGAGCGCTCGCCGGTCGAGGTCCAACTGATTGCTCCCAGTGACAAAAACTATTTCGACGTCCTGCGCGGCAAGCTCAAATGGGGCTGATATAATCCCGAAACACGCGCGATCGAGGAGGTAACGACGACGTGAAAGTGAAGGCTCCACGACAGACGGTCTGTAACGTGCCCGTCGACGATCCAAAAGAACCCCTGTGCGGTGGAAAGCTCAAACGCATCACCGAACTCGATTCTGACGCCAGGAAATCGGCGGGTCCGGGAAAAGACGTGTTTCGGTGCCAAAAGTGCAAAACACTTTACGTCGACGAGAGTCCTTACGCCGTGTCGAAAGGCAAGTAACACATGCCGGATCAGAAACTGGTCTACGACTGGAACGCCATCGGTCATCCGCTGCCGTTGACTGCCAAGCGGGTTTACCTCAATGACGAAACCCTGCGGGACGGCCTGCAGTCCCCGACCGTTTCCGATCCATGCATCGACGACAAGGTCCATCTGCTTCACCTCATGGAAGATCTCGGGATCGACATGCTCGATATCGGACTTCCCGGCGCCGGTCCCCGCGCTTACGCAGACGTTCTCGCCCTTGCCGGAGAGATCTCGAAGCAGCGTCTCAAAATCCGCCCCAACTGCGCGGCGCGCACCACGATCAAAGACATCGAGCCGATCGTGGATGTCATGCAGAAGACCGGCGTGGTCCTGGAGGCCGCCACGTTTCTGGGATCGAGTCTGATCCGGCAATACGTCGAGAACTGGACCCTCGACGACCTGGTGAGACGGACCGAGGAAGCCGTCACGTTCGCCGTCAGGCACCAGCTTCCGGTGATGTACGTGACCGAGGACACCACTCGCGCTTTTCCCGAAACCATCAAAAAGCTCTACTCCACCGCAATCAACTGCGGCGCACGACACATCGTCCTGACCGACACCGTGGGCCACGCGACTCCCGATGGGGCACGGGCGCTGGTCCGGTTCGTGATCGAAGAGGTGATCCGGCCGTCGGGCGAGAGTGTGATGATCGGGTGGCACGGCCACAACGATCGGGGATTGAGCGTTATCAATTCGCTGGCCGCGGCGGGGGCCGGAGCGGACGTCGTCCATGGGTGTGCGCTGGGGATTGGCGAACGCGTCGGCAACACGCCGATGGATCAGGTTCTGGTCAATCTGAAGCTGCTGGGCGCCATCGACAACGACCTGATCAAGCTCAAGGAGTATTGCGAGGTCGCATCGCGTTCCTGCAAAGTACCGATCCCCCCAGGCTATCCCGTGTTCGGTTCGGACGCATTCCGCACGGCCACGGGAGTGCACGCGGCGGCCGTGATCAAAGCGTTCCGTAAAGGTGAGCCCGAGCTTGCGGATTCGGTGTATTCGGGTGTTCCGTCCCACATGTTCGGCCTGGAGCAGATCATCGACATCGGTCCCATGAGCGGGCGGTCCAACGTCATCTTCTGGCTGGAAAAAAGGGGAATTGAAGCTACCGGGGAGCGCGTTACCGCGATCTACAACCGGGCTAAACAATCCGATCGCCTGCTGACCACGCAGGAGGTCCTCGAGACCATCCACGTTCCGTCGCCTAGGACGGAATCGATCCTTCCATAATCATCCGCAGCGTGCGGGCGACGGCGATCTCGATCAAGGAGCGCTCGTAGCCGTTCGTCGAATCGGCCAATTCCAGAATCTCCGCCGCCGCGATCGTTGAAGCCTTCTTGATCGACTCCTCGCTTGCCGCTTTGGCCTGGATTTCTTTTTCCGCGTTTTTCGTTCGCAAAGGAATCAGCGACAGGCTGGAGACGACAATCTCCGGATCCTTGCAGACGTTGCGAACAAGCTTCATGCGCGCCGCCGCGGAGACGGAACCCTTGCCGCCCATTCGCGCCACCCGGAAAAACCCAACTCGTTCGTCGGAACGGATGCGGGAGAATTCGATTTGGGTGGGAACTTCACCCTTCTTCAATCCTTTCTCGACCGATTCCAGGTATTCGCGAATCGAAATCGTCCGCTTGCCTGTGGGGGCCTGGAGCCGGATCTTCGCTTCAAGCGAAACCAGGGGCGTGGTGATATCGAAAAAGGGAGACTCGGGGTCGATCGCCTGGAGGAGCGTCACTTTGTTGCGAACCAGCGGATTCGCAATCAGCGATGCGGCCTGCCTCAGGAGCCCGTTCTCTCCCTCCGCTTCCCGGGCAACACGGCCCAGGTTCATCGCGGTGCCGATCACGATTTTGTCTTTGGAAACGTCGATTCCGTTCATCGCTGCGACGTTGGAAACGTCGATGGCGACCTTGCCGGAAGGGATGCGGTCGGCGGCGGCGTCCACGCCCGAAACGAAGTAAGAACGCTTGCCGTGTTTCGCTACAAGCTTCGCCAATTCGGAGACTGTCTTCGGGCTTTGAATAGCTGCCATTTGAATGAGATACAAAAACCGCGGAAAAACGAGGGATTCTAGGAGGGGGTACGGTGAATGTCAATGACTATGTTAGACTGAGCCCCTCATGGAAACGGATCTCTTCGACGAAATCCAGCGTCTGCGCCTGTGTGGGCGCAAGGCTGCGCTCGCGACGATCGTTCAGATCCGAGGGTCGGTGCCGAGCTTTCAGACCGCAAAAATGCTCATTCGGGACGACGGCTCCACTCTGGGATCGATCGGCGGCGGATGTGTTGAAGCGGAAGTCTGGGCTGCGGCTCAGGATGTCCTGAAGGAAGAAAAATCGCGGATGATGACGTTTGATCTGACGGCGGATTCCATGGCCGAGAGCGGTCTCATCTGCGGCGGGAAACTGGACATTTTCATCGAGCCGATCCTGCCGACGCCGAAAATGATCATCTTCGGCGCGGGACACATTTCCACGCAGCTTTCGAAAATTGCGACGATCGCCGGATTCAAGACGACGATCGTGGACAATCGCCCGATGTATGCCAACCCCGAACGGTTTCCCGAAGCCGAAGCGATCTATTCCGATACGTTCGAGCAGGCGTTCGACGCCATCGTTCCGAATGACAACACCTAT
>JAHFTY010000154.1 GCA_023265365.1 Acidobacteriota bacterium | reverse complement strand
TCGGCGCATACGTTCCCGCGGATCGCAAGGACGAACTCGTCGGATATCTCGCCACGCATTGGGGGAAATGACCAGCGGGGCGGTGCTGCTTTCACGAAATGGATTTTGTTGAACGAACCGCCCCGCCGCTTCGCGGCACCCCGCCTTGGCCAAGGCGGGGAAAAAGCCCTCGTCCTGCTGCACGCGGTTTTTTCCCTCCTCGACGAGGCAATAAAGCGAGATCGCGGAAGGGCGTTTTCCCCTCCTCGACGAGGAGGGGTGGCGCGAAGCGCCGGGGTGGTGCTGTTCACGAAATGATTCTGTTGAACGAACCGCCCCGCCGCTTCGCGGCACCCCGCCTTGGCCAAGGCGGGGAAAAAGCCCTCGTCCTGCGACTCCATGGCTTCATGTAATAACCAGACCGCATCGCCCAACGTTTTTACTCGCTTAGGGAATGTTGGATCAAAACCGACTCTTTGTGCAAAGCCGCCAAGGCGGGGAAAAGCCCCCGTCCTGCTGCACGCGGTTTTTTCCCTCCTCGACGAGGCAACAAAGCGAGATCGCGGAAGCGCGAAGCGCCGGGGTGGTGCTGCTCAGTTTTCAACGCGCGGCATAACCCGGCCGGGCACGGACTTGAAGGCCGGGTTTCGTGCGCACTTTCAGCGTGTGGAAACGGCCGTCGTCCGGATGGGCCGGATAAAACGCGAGGGTGTACTGGCTGCGCAGTTCTTCCGCAACCTGACTGAGGATCTTATCGATCTGGCCGGTATTGCCGATGAGGCTGTCGTTCAGCAGAAAGGCGTGACCGCCGCTTTCATTGGCAAGGGTGTGAAGCACATCCATATCCACGGCATCCCGCCGGTTGGAGACGCCGGTCCGGACAGAGCCGGACAACGGAGGAGGCCAGTTGAAGGGGACGTGTTCGGATCCACTCGCATAGCTGATCGCCGAGATGCCGAGCGGGTACACCAGCAGTTCGGATTCGCGGAGGTGCCGCAGCGCCTCCGGAAACCGGGTCGCGCTTCCGGTATCGGCGCCGTCCGTGATCAACAGGATCGCCCGTTTCTGATGCCGGCCGGCTTTGATCTTCGTCAAGCCTTCTTCAAGCGCGTCGTACAGCGACGTGGCCCCGGTCGCCGTAATGGACCGCAACGCCTTTGAGAGTTTCTCGCGGTTGTCCGTGAAGTCCTGTCGAAGGCCGGTGCGGCCCGCGAAAGTCATGAGAAAGATGTCGTCATCCGGATGAATCGTACGGATGAACCGGTCAACCGCCATGGTGGCGGTCCTCAGCTTGTTCTCCATGCTGCCGGAAGCATCGAAAAGAATTCCCACGCTGACCGGCACCTGTTCGTCCTGGCTGAAATGGGCGATCGCCTGGGGCACACCGTCTTCGTCAAGATTGAAATCGTCTTTGGTGAGGCCGCCGACGTACCGGCCCGCGGAGTCGGTCACGGTGGCGAAGACGTTCACCAGCCGGACGTCAACGCGAAGCGATTGACCGGCGAAAACAGGAGACACCAGCGATAGAACAATGAGCAGGACCAGCCGTCGACGCATCTCTTTGCGCTATGATAGACCGCCATATGGTTACTTCTCAGAAATTCCGCGAGGTGATGGGCAACTTCGCCACGGGAATCACCGTGGTCACGACGCGCGGCGGGGACGGCCAGACTTACGGCTTGACCGTGAACTCATTCACCAGCGTTTCCCTCGAACCGATTCTGGTTCTGGTCTGCTTCGACAATCGACTCAGCAGCCTCCAGCACTTCAAGGACTCCGGCAAGTTCGGCGTCAGCGTTCTTTCGGACAAACAGGAGGACATCTCCAGAATCTTCGCCAGGAAGGACAGCGAGCGGCCCGCCAGCCTTTACTTCGACGGACCCGCCGGCCAACCTCTGATCAAGAACTGTCTCGCTTATCTCGAGTGCGAAACCGTCGCGGCCTATCCCGGCGGAGATCACCAGATCTTTCTGGGGAAGGTGATCTCCGGAGACGTCCTCGACGACAAGACCGGGCCCGTTCTCTACTTCCGCGGCAAGTACCAGCGCCTTTCTTAAATTGTTTTGTCAGGCTGGGACGATGGTTCTCGGGAGCAGGGGATTGATTCGCGCCAGGAACTCATAAGCGATGGTGCCACACTTGTCGGCGAGGTCTTCCGCGCGGATTTCCTGATTCGCCTGGCGGCCAATCAGGACGACCTCATCGTCGTTGCCGGCGGCAATGTCCGTCACGTCAATCATCGTCATGTTCATTGCGATGCGCCCGATGACCGGCGCGAACTGGCCGCCCACCAGAACTCGCGCGGCGTTGGAGAGTTTCCGGTCGTATCCGTCGTAATAACCGACAGGGAGGACTCCGATGCGCATCGGCCGGCTGGCCTGATAGGTGAGTCCGTAACCGACGTAGTCTCCCGAAGCGACATGTTTGACCTGCGCAACACGTGTCTTCCATGAAAGCACCGGCGCCAGGCTCAGCCGCGTGCCCCGTTCCCGTGCCGCGAGCTGGGTTTCCCGCGAAGGCCATATGCCGTAAGCGCCGATGCCGATGCGAACCATGTTGAAGTCCGTCTCGCGATAGAGCAGCGCCCCCGATGTTGCGGAAGCGTGAATCAGCGGCGGTCGAATGCCCATCGCCGTGAGTGCTGCGAGCGCCTGATGGAAGCGCTTCACCTGCAGACGGGCGAACGAGGGATCCAGCGTGTCCTCGATGTTGGCAAAATGGGTGTACGCGCCCTCGATCTCCAGGCCGGGAAGTCTGCGGAGCGAGCGGACGAAGTCCGGCAGGGCGTCGAGCGCAACACCCTGCCTGTTCGTTCCGGTCTCGATCTTCAAGTGAATGCGAGCCGGTTTGCCGGTCTTCCCCGACGCCGCCGACAGCGCCTGTGCGACGTCGATCCGGTACACGACCTGCCGGTATTCCTGCCCGACAATCTTCTCCGCGACGGCCGTTTCCGAATGACCGAGAATCGCGACGGGCTTCCGAATGTCCAGTCCCGTAATCGCATCGGCCTCATCGATGGAATTCACGCCCAGCCAGTCTCCGGCCTCCGCCGCTGCCGGCGCCAGTTCGCGAAGACCGTGTCCGTAAGCGTTCGCCTTGATGACGACCATGATCGAGGTTCCGGCGGCGGTCAGATTCCGGAATGCGGAGATGTTCCTGCGGAAGCGGTCCTGGTCCAGCTCAACCCATGTCAGCATGCAAAGAATTATCACATGGCGCCTGCCACACTGCGCGCGTGAACGGGGCTGCGGACATTGAAGAGGCTGTGAAGCTACGCGCGCCCGCTTCCGGATTCGACATGATGGCAATGCTCATCTCTTGAACATGAAGAAAACGGCGCCCGCCATGAATGCAAAAGCGACCGCATAGTTCCAGCGGAAGGTTTCACCCAGGTACGTGACGGAGAAAATCGAAAACACGATCAGCGTGATGACTTCCTGGATCGTCTTCAGCTGGGCCGTGTTGAATTGATAAGAGCCGATACGATTGGCCGGAACCTGAAAGCAGTATTCGACGAATGCGATCATCCAGCTGGCGATGATCGCGATCCACAGCGGCGAGTTCCTGTATTTGAGATGTCCGTACCACGCGAACGTCATGAAGACGTTCGAAACCGTCAGAAGAAGGATCGTTTTCACGGGCGGATTCTAATCCTCGACAATGCGGCTGTGACGCATCGTATCGCGCATGCTCAGCGCAGTGAAAAGCGCAACGGCCATGCAGCCGCTGACGTAATAGTAGAACCAGCTTTCGTGGCCCGCCTGTTTCAGCCAGAGCGCGACGTACTCGGCGGTGCCGCCAAACAGGGACACGATGATCGAGTACGGCAAGCCGACCCCGAGCGCTCGGATTTCGGCAGGAAACAATTCGGCTTTGAACACCGCGCCGATCGACGTGTACATGCTGATGTTGGCGAGCGCCAGCGTGATGAAGGCAAAGGCCAGCGTGGAGCTTTTCGTGGCGCCGATCGCAGTCATCAACGGAACGGTCGTCAATGCTCCGATCAGGCCGAATGTCACAAGTAAAGGACGGCGTCCGACGATATCCGAAATCCAACCCATGATCGGCTGAAGGAGCATGAAAACGACGAGCGAGGCGGCCGCGATCTGGGAGGCCGATTCCTTGGAGAACCCCGCGGTGTTCACCAGGAACTTCTGGCCGTACGTGCTGAACGTGTAGAAGCCGATCGTGCCTCCCATCGTCAGGCCGACGACGATTCCCAGCTCGCGCGGATGTTTCGCCATGAGCTGCCAGGTCTGCACCGGCGTTGCTCGTTTCTTGATCGCCTCGAACGAACTCGTCTCTCCGATTCCG
This sequence comes from Acidobacteriota bacterium, assembly GCA_023265365.1. Classification (GTDB taxonomy): domain Bacteria; phylum Acidobacteriota; class Terriglobia; order 20CM-2-55-15; family 20CM-2-55-15; genus JAHFTY01. Next base: position 7,415 of record JAHFTY010000154.1, on the reverse strand, counting down.
CTCCGGATCCAGAACGCCAGGACCGCGCACAGCGTCCCGAGGAAGAACGGAACGCGCCATCCCCAATCGTTCAGTTGAGCCGGGGTCAGCGTCGCCTGAAGGACCAGCAGAACGACCAGCGCCAGCAGCTGCCCCATGATGAGCGTGACGTACTGAAAGCTGGACCAGAATCCGCGCCGCTTTTTCCCCGCCACTTCGCTCAGATAGGTTGCGCTGGCTCCGTACTCTCCTCCCACGCTGAGACCCTGCACCACCCGCGCCAGAACGAGAAGAACCGGGGCGAACACGCCGATGCGGTTATAGCCCGGCGTCAGTCCGATCATCAGGGATCCCATGCCCATCGCGATCATCGACACGACCAGCGCGGCGCGACGGCCTTTCCGATCGGCATACATGCCCATCACCCAGCTTCCGATCGGCCTGACGAAAAATCCGAGAGCGAAAACGCCGGCGGCGTTCAGGAGTTGAGCGGTCTGGTTCCCTGTGGGAAAGAAAACTTTTGCAAAATAAATCGTGAACGCTGCGTAAACGTACCAGTCGTACCACTCCACGAGATTACCGACCGAGGCGCCCAGAATCGCCCGGATTCGCGAGCCCACGTTTACCGCCTTTTCGGAACCGACATCGACAACAGCCATAACCACTCCCCCTCAACGAAAACCCGCACGCTATCAGACTTTCAGGCGATTGGGAAGGGCGCAGGGGATTTCGAATTGCGAATGGCGAAATGGGAATTGGAAATACAAAGCCTTCCCGAAATTCGGAATTCGCAATTCGAAATTCGCAATTTTCCCTGTTCTGCTACTCTCATCCGATGCAGTTTCTGACCGAGGTGGCCGGCCCGCCGCTCCGCGACGTCCCTGCCCCGTCCTGGATCTTCGACCGGATCGAAGAATGGGCCCGCCGATCTCCGGGCCGGTTTGCCTTCGCGATCGACAATCAGACTTCCGTTCAGGAATACCGGTACTCCGACGTTCTGGAACAATCGGCCATCATCGCGGAGCTTCTGCAGTCTCGCGGTATCCAGCCCGGCGACCGCATCGGTATTTTGATGGAGAACATTCCGCAATGGGTGTTCATCCTGCTCGGCGCCATGCGGTTCGGCGCCATCACGGTCCCGCTTGCCACGACGCTGCCGGAGAATCAGCTCCTCCACATTGCCGCACACTCGGAATGCCGGCTCGTTTTTGCGGACGACGCCAACCTTCAGAAAGCGCAAAACGTCGCCTCGCACCTGGGCGCCCAGACGATCGCGTTGCCGGATTGGCCCAGGGAAATCCAGAATCCGAAATCCGGCTTCCGGAATTCCCTGAGAGGCGACGCCACGGTCCTGCTGATCTACACCTCCGGCACCACCGGCGATCCCAAGGGCGTTCAGCTCACCATGCTGAATTTGATCTACGAGATTCGCGGAGTGGTCGAGCCTTTCGAGATCGGTCCCCATCACCGGATCCTCTCGGTCCTTCCGTTCTCCCACGTCCTTCCTCTGGTAGCGAATGCCCTCGGCCCCTTGTGCGTCGGCTGTGGGGTGATCTTCCTGTCGTCGATTTCCCCGCAACGCATCGTGGAGGCGTTCAAGAAACATCGCATCACCTGCTTCGTCTGCGTGCCTCAGTTCTTCTACCTCCTTCACAAACGAATCTTCACGCAGATCGAAGCGCAGCCTTTTCTGGCGAGACGGTTGTTTGACTATCTCCGGTCCGTTGCCCGAACCGCCGGCAGCCCCACGATCCGCCGGAAACTGTTTTCCCGGATTCACAAGACCATCGGTCCGGACCTGCAGCTTCTCGCCAGCGGCGGATCGAAGTTCGATTTCCGGATTGCGACGGAGTTGTCCGAGCTCGGATACACCATGCTCAATGCCTACGGCCTCACGGAGACCAGCGCCGCCGTGACCGCCACACCGATCCGGAGCAACCGCATTGGATCGGTCGGAAAGCCGATTGCCGGCGTGACGATCCGGATCGATGTACCGAACAGCGAGGGGATCGGGGAGGTGTGTGTCCGGGGGCCGTATCTCATGAAAGGGTACTACCGCGACGAGCGCCACACCGCTGAAGTCATTCGCGACGGCTGGCTGCACACCGGCGATCTTGGTTTTATCGATCCCGCCGGCAACCTCATGATCACCGGACGCAGCAAAGACGTGATCGTGCTGGCAAACGGCAAAAACATCTACCCGGAGGAACTCGAGGCCCACTACGGGAAGTCCGCCTTCATCCGGGAAATCTGCGTTCTCGGCGTGACCGCCGACGACGGTCCCGCGGGCGAAAAGCTGCACGCGGTGGTGGTACCCGACATGGACGAGTTCAGGCAGCGAGGCCAGAGCGCGATCATGGACATGATCCGGTTCGAAATGGAAAACCTTTCGAAAGACCTGCCCTCGTATCAGCGCGTCCTCTCCCTTTCGATTCGTCACGATCCCTTTCCGCGAACCGTGACACGGAAGTTGAAACGCTTCGAGATCGAAGCCGAGGAAAAGAGCCGGCTGAAATCCGTCGAAGCGCGGACCACGAGCAAAGATCACGAACGGTTCCGGTCGGGCGCGGGACACATCGTCGCCGGCCTGATTCGCAAAACCAGGCCGGATGCCGGCGGGCTCGAACCGGCCCTGAATCTGGAGCTGGATCTGGGCTTCGACTCCCTTGCCCGCGTCGAGTTGATGAGCGAAATCGAGAACCGCATCGGGACTCACATCGGCGAAGAAGAGGCGGCTCGACTCTACACACTGGGCGAACTTCTCGACGCCCTGGAACGGAACAGCGGAAACGCGGCAATCGCCGGAAAAGGGTGGAAGGAGATTCTCGCCGCAGCGCCCGGCGAAGAGTTCGATGTGACGTACATTTTCAGGCCGAAGCTGTGGGCCGTCGCGATCATCGTGCTTCTGTCCCGGACCCTGATGATGATCAGCCTCGTCCTTTTCCGTTTGCGATGGCGCGGCCTCGACAATATTCCGGAAAAAGCGCCGTTCATGATTTGCCCGAATCACGAATCGTTCCTGGATGCGCCCATGCTCTACGCCGTTCTTCCCGCCCGCGTGATCGCCGAAGTCTTCAGCCTCGGTTACAGCAATTACTGGCAGGGCCCGATTTCGCGCCGTATCGCGGAGTCCTGCAACATCGTGGCGATCGATCCCAATGCCAACCTCGTTCGCGCGATGCAGGCGGGCGCCGCGGGCTTGCGGGACGGCAAGGTCCTGCTGATCTTTCCGGAAGGGGCGCGCTCGATCGACGGGCAGATCGGCGAGCTCAAGAAAGGCTCGTCCATCCTGGCCTTCGAACTCGGTGTCCCGATCGTTCCGGTCGGCATCAACGGCGCTTTCGAAGCGTGGCCCCGCCGAGGCAGGTTTAAGCTGCACCCGATCGATATTGTTTTCGGCGAACCGATCGACCCCCGTCGTTTCGCCAACGAGGCCGATCCCTATTCGGCATTGACCCGCCATCTCGGCGATGTCATAAGAGACCTGACCCGAAAATCCGGGAGTGCCTGGCCTGACTAATCGAGGGCTGCGCCTCGATCTCCCGGCTTGCCTGAGGATTCGGATTCAAACCATTCTGGGAGCAGACCATGAAGAAGAACATCGTTCTGTTGACGGCAGGCATTCTGTTGGGGACTTTGGCGACACTGCGGTCGCAACAGCAGCCTGCGGTGTCGCAAAGGACTCCGCAGTTCGAGAATGCGGACGTCAAGGTGTGGAAGACGCTCATCATGCCCAACCAGCCCCTCACGATGCACCGGCACGATCATGGCCGGACGATCGTTGCGCTGCAGGGCGGCACACTGACCATCAAGCCCGAAAAAGGACCGTCGACGAAGGTGGTCTGGGAGACCGGCAAGGCCTACTGGCTCGACGCCGATCCTCCCAATCAGCTTCATGCCGACCTGAATGAAACGAACAAGCCCATTGAAGTCATGGTCGTGGAGCTCCAAAAGAAGTAGCCGGCGTTTGTAACTTTGACCATTGTCGCGTCGTAGACCTCTGCGTACGTGTAGGATTAGTACCGAGGGGTATGAATGGATAGAAAGTACGGCTCACGCGGCTATATGGACAATGGCGACCGCGATCGAGACCGGGACAAGCCGAGAGAAAAGCCGAAGGGCGCACCGAAAGGAGCCCTTCGCGATACTCCGCGGAACGTCAAGATGCCCGGTTTTCAGGAAGTCCTGCGCTGTTCTCTTTGCGGGGTGATCGTTTCCAGCGAAGTGTCGATCGGGCTGGAAAGCCAGTGTCCGAAATGCAAAGCCGACTTGAGAACCTGTAAGAACTGCCGGCACTTCGACACGGGCGCTCAGTTCGAATGCACGCAGAACATTCCGGAGCGCGTTACCAAGAAAGATGTCCGCACCACCTGCGAGTTCTTCGTCGCCCGGACCTCCATCGAACGTGAGACGCGTGACTCCGGTGGAAGCGTCGCCAAGGAACCCGCTGTCAGTCCCACAAACGCCCAGGACGCCCGGAACGCTTTCGACAACCTCTTCAAGAAGTAGATGCTTGGCGGTTTCCCGTTGTCTGCTATCCTCTTAGGGATATGAATGGAGACCGACTCAAGATCGCCGTATTCATCGACTTCGACAACATCGAGATCGGCGTAAAAAGCACCCTCAACCGGCATTTCGACATCGGAGCAGTCCTCGAGGCCATCAAAGAAAAAGGAGAGGTCGTCACCAAGATTGCCTATGGCGACTGGAAACGCGCGGGGGAGCACAGCCGTGGCATGACCCAGCACGCCATCCAGATGGTCCAGCGAAACCTCACTCCCGGAGGCGACAAGAACGGCGCCGACATCAACCTCGCTCTCGATGCCCTGGAAATGGCCTTCACCCGAAACCACATCAACACGTTCGTGATCGTCGGCGGCGACAGCGACTTCATCGCGCTGGTCGAAAAACTCAAGCAGTACGACAAGCAGGTTTTCATTGTCGGAGGCCGCGCGTTCACCAGCATTATTCTTCAGAAAAACTGCCACGAGTTCATCGCCTACGAAAACCTCATCGCCGCGCCTCAGGCCGCCCGACGGCCGAGTGAGCGCAGCCGGACCGGCGCGGTCGTGGTCGATGCCAACCTCACCAAGGCGGTCCCCCTGGTTCGTCGCGCCCTGAAGGTGCTTTCGGACCGCGAAGTGTCGCCGCAACTGGGCCTGCTCAAGAGCACACTGCTGCAACTCGACTCCACCTTTTCAGAACGCGATTACGGCGCCAGCACGTTCCGCGATTTCATCGAAAAGATGGCGGCGGCCGGACATGTGCACTTGAAACAGGTGGATCGCAGTCTGCTGGTGGAACTGAAGGACCAGGAGATTCGGTCTCCCGACGAATCGCAGCCCGAGGAAGTCCAGCCGGAGCCTCCACAACCGCGCGAGCACCGTGAACATCGCGAGCATCGCGAGCCGCGCGAGCACCGTGAACCTCGTGAACCCCGTGAGGTGCGCGAGCCCGGCAACGTGTCGCACACGCCTCAAGCGCCGCTGGGCCCGCCCACGCTGATGGAGGAAGGCGTCCGGATCATCCAGGAAGTTTTCCAGAATCCAAGGATCACGCCGCACTGGCCCATGTACCTCCGGAACGTGAAGCAGTACATCAAAAACGCCGCGCCCACATTCGACGAGCGCCGCTACGGTTTCGCCAGTTTCCTCGAAGTGGTGCGTGCCGCTCAAAAGGCAGGCGTGCTGCGGCTGGAACGGAATCGGCAGGGAATCCTCCGGGTGTATCCCGGCAGTGCGATCCCGCAGCAGCGTCCGCCGATCCCGCAGATCAACGGAAACATTCAGGCCGGCGAGGAAACGCCGATGATGACGGAAGAAACGGTCACGGTCGAAGCCGAGCCGATCCTCGATGCTGCGCCTTCGGAAGAGGTCATCGACGTTTCGGCCGAAAAACCCGCCGCCTCCGAAGGCGTGCCGCAGGAAGAGCCGTCCGCCGAAGAAGGGAAACCGGCCCGCAAGAGACGCGCAGCCGCGGGAACCGGCGCACGAAAGAAATCCGCAGCTTCCAGGGAAAAGAAACCGGCGGCCAAACGCGCCCGGAAGAAAACCACAGAAGAAGAACCAGCCAACTGAAAGCGGGCCAGGCGGGCCCGCCTCCCATTGCGCCATTTCCGGAAGCGTTCGTCGACTGTCAGTTTCAGGTTCTCTCGAAGCAGCGTACGATCGACGTCCTTCTTGTAAGGAAGTTCAAACGTGTGTGCTTCGGTACTCTGAGCCGCTCCGTCGCAGAGGAGGCTTGAGAGGTCCACCGACACGAGAATTGCACTTCACTCTTACGGACGGCATGAGCCTCACCCGCACCACGGACGGATTCGGCGTGTGGAGAGCGCCGGTTGCAAAACCTCTCTGAATGGATCGATTACTCGATGCTATTGCCAAAGTGGCTCTGCCCAATTGGAAATGGAGAGCAGATGGAAGGTCAGCCCATTAAGACAAAGTCAGGAATTCACACGCCGCCAGCCCCGTCGGAACCGGGTTCATTCAAGAGCAGCCGAGATACGGGGCGGTGAATCAGTCCGGTCTGCCGCTTTACAGCAATTCGCATGGTATGTAAGCGGCGGCCCTATCCGAGTGGAGATCCTCCGTGAGCCAACGGCAGAACAGATACGGACCTGGTGTAATAGCAGCGATGACCACAGGAATGTTGCATCGGCAACGCGCGCGGCTCAGGAGATGCGAAAAATATTGCACCTGGCGTGGTCAACCTTGGGGATGAAATGCCTGGTACGTGCCGTGGCACGGTCACGTCAATGGTTCCTCCAGATGGCGTGACTCCGGTAGCTCCGATTTCGACAGAAGCCGCTTCCAGTCGGATTGTACCGGCCACAGTGCCTGATTGGATGACGGGCGAGGACATCGAAAAATAGCCGCTCGTCGCCGTCCGGTATTCCGCTTGAGCAGCCCGCTTGAAATCCTATCCGTCTGAATTTTTAAGACCGCCGTCGAATGCCGGTTGTTACAAAACCTTCAATGCTTCGTGAACTTCTGGTGAACTTCCTTGCCGGCGCATTCAAAACGAACGCAGAAAGGCTATCTTGACTCAGCAGACCGAAAAAGGGAGGACCGATGAAGCTGAGTACCGTGATGGCCGCGATCCTTATCTGGGCCGGATCCGCGCGCGCGCAGTCGACCGACGTTCAGAAGTTGCAACAAACTGTTCAGGAACAGGGCCGCCAGATCGAGGAGCTGAAGGCGCAGCTGACTCGCATCGAAGAAATACTCGTTTCCGGCAGTCGGGGAGTGGCTACCCTGCAGCCCGCCGTCCTCCATGAAGTGCGGCCTCAGGCGGCGCCCGCAGCGCCGGCCGCAGCTCAGGCCCCGGCTCCGGCGGCGCAGGTGGCGGGCATTCGTTTCGGTGGGGACTTCCGCCTCCGGCTCGACGCTGCAATCCGGGGAGCGTCGCCGCAGTCGGCGGGACTGCAGAATGTTCGT
>JAHFTY010000153.1 GCA_023265365.1 Acidobacteriota bacterium | reverse complement strand
CTCGATGATGGACCAGAAACGATCCTGCTCCGGATGATTCGGCGCGCCTTCGTACATCAGCGACGTCGCGCCGTTCAACAGCGGACCATAGACGATGTAGCTGTGGCCGGTGACCCATCCGATATCGGCGGTGCACCAGAACGTATCTTCGTCCTTAAGATCGAAAACCCATTTCGTCGTGATGTACGTGCCGGCCATGTACCCGCCGGTCGTGTGCACGACGCCTTTGGGTTTGCCGGTCGTGCCGCTGGTATACAGCATGAACAGGGGATGTTCGGAATCGAGAGGCTCGGCGGGACAGTCAGCGGACGCCGTCGCCATCAGATCGTGCCACCAGACGTCCCGGCCGGATTCCATATTCACCGCTTCGCCCGTCCGTTTGAGAACAATCACGTGTTCCACCGACGGCGATCCGCTTACCGCTTCATCCGCGTTCTTCTTCAATGCGACGGTGGCGCCCTTGCGAAAAGCTCCGTCGGCGGTGATGAGCACTCGTGACTGCGAATCGTGGATCCGGTCGCGAAGCGCTTCCGCGCTGAAACCGCCAAACACGACGTTGTGCGTCACACCGATCCGGGCGCACGCCAGCAGCGCGATCGGAAGTTCGGGGACCATGCCCATATAGACGGTGGCGCGATCGCCCCGGACCAGACCGAGAGACTTCAGAACGTTCGCAAACTTCGAGACCTCGCGATGAAGCATTTGATAGGTCAACGCGCGAACGTCTCCGGGTTCACCCTCCCAGAGGATGGCGACCTTGTTCTTTCTCGGCGACGCCAGATGGCGGTCCAGGCAGTTGTACGAAACGTTGGTTTTGCCGCCCACGAACCATTTGGCGAACGGCAGGTCCCACTCGAGAACCTTGTCCCACGTCTCGAACCAGTGAAGTTCGGAGGCAATTCCGGACCAATAGCCCTCCGGATCTTCCGCCGCGCGCTTTCGAATCGCCTCGTATTCCTCGGCGCTCCGGATGTGCGCTTTCGAGGAAAACTCGGGGCTCGGCGGAAAAACTCTTTGTTCATTCAGGGTGGATTCAATGTTGATTTCAGCCATGGAGTCGAGTCTATACCAGACGCGTCAAATTAAAAGGCCGCAGAGGAGATCTCCGCGGCCTTGTTATTTTGCGAACGTGAAGGCGTCTTACTTCGAAAGTCCGTAATGCTCGTAGTTCATCGCGATGTAGTGCTGCCACTGTTCCGGAACGTTGTCCTCCGGGAAAATCGCGGTGACCGGGCAGGCCGGTTCGCAAGCGCCACAGTCGATGCATTCGCTCGGATGGATGTAGAGCAGCTGCGCGCTTTCGAAATCCGGTTCATCCTTTTTCGGGTGGATGCAGTCCACGGGGCAGGCATCGACACATGCCGTATCCTTCGTTCCCACACATGGTTCGCAAATGATGTAAGCCATGACTATCTCCTTTAGCTTTTATAGATCCTGGGGTGCTTCAAAAAAGAAAAACGATTATACATTTCGAATTGTTGAAATCAAGCGGCGGAATACCCATCGGGCGTTCGCAGTGTGGTAGCCCAGTCCCCGAAAGACGGAACCGCCGTTCATCAGCCTTGGAAGAATAGCGCCTCGCTCGTCGCTGTCGCAACAACGGTTTCCGGGCATTTGCCGGCCGGAAAACGATTGGCACGGACTTTGCTCCAATCGATGTGTGATTACGGGAGGCATTGTGCGGACAAGAAGCGTATGGACGGGGTTGTTCATGGTGGCCTTTCTGGCCGGTACCGGCCAGGGCCGGGCTCAAATCAACCGGAGAAGCCTTGACGCCTATCTGGAATTGGAAAACGCAGCGGCCGGGAGCGGCATTGAAGCGTCCTCAAACGGATGCGTGGTGTACTTCGCGGCGGACGCTCCCTCCATCCGCAGGGTGGACACCTGCTCGAAGCAGACGCTCTCCGATTTCAACACCAGCCCGCTACCGGACTCCCGCGGCCCCGCTCAACTCAAACAGCTTTCCGATGGCGGCATGCTGGTCGCGGATCACAGCGTCATTGTGCGGCTCGATGCCGGGGGAAACCTCGTGCGCACATTTGACGGTGACGGCAAGGATTGCTGGTCTGGACTGACGGTCAGCACCAATGAACAGTCCTTCTGGGGATTCAACAGCTGCGATCAAAGCGCGACGCAGTTCAGTCTCGACTCGGCCGATGCGCTTCAGTCCTTTTCAACCACAACCAACCGTGCCGAGAGTCCACGAGGCAGGATGTTCGGCGGTGGCACGGAATTCACCTCAACGGGTACTGAGGTCCATCATGGAATGGACCTTCACTGCGACGCGGGCGTGGGGCCCAACTATCTGCAGGTTTTGTGGGGCGACTACGTTTTCGTCCTGACGTCGCTGACGTCGATCTCGTGTGCGAACGATCCGGCGCTCCATTCCGGTGCGACTTTCAATACGATCAGCGGAACCGGAACCGGCGCGCTCAACGGCGCACCGGGCGTGATGATCGAATTCACGTTCACGGATGACGGGCAACCCAGCGTCCTTCGCGACAACGCCCGGATCGTGATCCGGGGCGCTCTCGCGATGACCGCGCTTGAAGTGAACGGAAAGATCTACGCCGGAACCCACATCGCGAAAGATCAATAGGACGTTGACCGGCCGCGAGGGGAAGCAGTCCTTCAGACCGGCAACGCCCGCTTCAGGATTTTGCCGGTGGGTGTGCGCGGAAGGTCCGGCACCACTTCGATGTACTTCGGCACTTTGTAATGGGCCAGGTTCTCCCGGCAGAAGCTGCGCAGTTCTTTCTCGTCGGTGGTTTCGCCCTCGCGGGGGATAACGAAGGCTTTCGGCACCTCGCCGCGAACTTCGTCCTTCAGTCCGATCACGGCGCACTCTTTCACTTTCGGATGTTGCGCAAGGACTTCTTCGATTTCGCGGGGATAGATGTTCTCGCCGGCGGAAATAATCAGATCCTTCTTGCGGCCGGTGATGCTGATGAATCCGTCCGAGTCCATCCGGCCGAGGTCTCCTGTATGGAGCCAGCCGTTCGTGATGGTTTTCGCGGTCTCTTCCGGGAGGTTGTGGTACCCGGCCATCACGTTTCCACCGCGGACCATCAACTCCCCGACCTGGCCCACTCCAAGCACATTGTCCTGATCGTCCCAGATGCGGACTTCCACTCCAGGCAAGGCCCGTCCGATCGTCCCCGTTTTGTTGGCCCCCGGAACGTTTAACGTCACGACGGGCGCGGCTTCGGTCTGGCCGTAACCTTCGCAGATCGGCACGCCGAATCGTTTTTCGAATGCCTGCGCGACGGCTACGGGCAAAGGCTCGCCGCCGGATATCGGGAAACGCACCGAGCTCACGTCAAACGGTCCTTCGGTCATGGCGAGGACGCGATACATCGACGGAATCGCAAGAAAGACGCTCACCTTGTGATCTTCGATCAGCTTGAGCACCTTCGCGGGAACAAATCGATCGACCAGGACCATCTTGCAGCCGGTATAAAGCGGCAGCAGGATCGTGCCGGTAATGGCATAGGTGTGGAAGAACGGCAACAGACACAGGAAGCTGTCGCGATGGTCGAACTCGCCCGCCCGCTGGCACGACGCCACGTTGGCCGCGAGATTGTCATGCGTCAGCAGAACGCCTTTCGGCCGGCCGGTGGTACCGGAGGTGTAGAGGATGAGCGCGGGTTCCTGCCGGGCCGCGGGAAGATCCGCGGTGGTGGCCGCCATGAAGTCCGGGTCATCCGCCATCAGAATGACGCCTCTGTCGCCGAAGAGCGGCCTCACCGCTGCGAGGCTCTGCGCGAAGAACTGGGAGGAGATCAGCGCGGACATTCCGGAGTCTCGAATGATGAAGCCGATGTCCGCTGGCGGAAGCAGGTAATTCAACGGCACAGCCGTTTTGCCGGCTTTCCAGACGGCGAGCAGCGTGACCACGTATTTCTGCGAGTTCAGCAGGAGAATCCCGACCGTGGTCCCCTGCACCTTCTGGCGAATGGTGGCGGCGGTTCGGTTGATTTCATCCGAGAGTTCGCCGAAAGTCCATTGCCTCTCTTCTTCAATGAGCGCCACGCGCGGCCGGTTGGCCTGAGCGGCCGTCTCAAAAAGCTCGGACAAGCTGGCCATAAAAATATTCCTCCAACACGCCAATCGGATCGAAAACGACTGCGCAGTATACCATCAGCCCCCATGACCTTCTCCGCCTTGATTCTCGTGCTGGCTGCGGCGTTTCATTCAAACGGGCGGGCGTGAAATTCTATTTCCCCGACGCCGGCAAATTGAGCGTCTTGTCGATCTGAATATTGTTTTTCCGAAGCGTCAGTCCCGCCGCGCGATCGAAATCGACAAGCGCTTTCGTGTAATTCACGAGCGCGGCGATTTCGTTCGTCTGAGCCTGGGTGACATTGCGCTGCTCCTCCAGGACGAAGCGAATGGTGGACGCGCCGAGATCGAACTTTTTCTGCTCGGACTGCAGCCTTCGCTCCGCAAGTTCGCGGGCCTTCTCGGCGGCATCGATGCGGGCGCGGTTCATCTCGACCTGCGTCAGGGCGTTGCGCACATCGAGGGCGATCTGTTGGGCAATGGAACTCAGCCGGTTCTCCGCGATCCGCTTTTCCGTTGCGGCCCGGGCATTGTCGGCCTGGGCGGCGCGGTTTCGAAGGGGGATCAGCACATTCACGCCAAGGTTGAAGCCCGTGTAGTTGTAGCCGAAGAGCTGGTGCAGGGTATCTCCCAGACCGCCGGGAACAACGGCGATTGTCGGGCCGCCAAAGCCCGCTCGCTGCGTCAGCGTGCCGCCGATACCGTTTTGCGTGTAGGATCCGGAAACGTCGATCGCCGGCAGAAGCTGGTTCCGGGTGTATTCGACATCGATATCTTTGTTCTTCAGTTCCATCGCCAGCTGCCGCATCTCCGGCCGATTCTCCAGCGCAATACGTATCGCTTCTTCCACTCCGGGCACATCGCCGTTCACCGGACGTTTTGCCGGCTGCATCGGCGCGAGCCGCGCGAGCACCATGCCCGGATCGCTCTGGCTGGTGATCAACTTCTTGACCTGATCTTCGCTCTGGGTCTGCGCGAAGGTGGAGACAACCAGAGCTTCGCGACGGAAGGCTACCTCGGATTCCGCCTGCACCAGATCGATGGGAGCGAGTGTGCCGATGTTGACCTGAATCTGGTTTTCGGAAAGTGTTTTCTGGGCGAGTTCCATCGACCGCTGCTTCACTCTGATGTCTTCCGCGGAGAATACCAGATCCCAATATGTTTTCTGCGCCTGAACCACCAGGTTGATGACCTGCTGTTCGAATTGAATTCGGGAGATGCTCTCGTTGTTCTGCGCGATCCGGATCTGCCTTGTGTTGATGTTCCGGCCAAAGTCCTTGAGCAGATGCTGGACGAAGGAGTACTTCACGTTGCCGGTCCACGATGGGTTGAACGTGGCGAACGGGCTGTTCGACGACGAACGGTTCAGCGAAAGATCGACTTCAAGATTCGTCCCCGTCGGAAGGGCTTGCGTGTATCCGAACGTGTAGCTGTGGCTCAGCAATACGGAGTCCAGCGCGCTGAACTGGTTCGCCGAAGGAGTCTTGTTCCGGGTCACTCCCGCCGAGAGATGGAGGGCGGGCTCGAACGGCCGGTAGAGACCGTGAAGCAGATACTGAGAGGACAGCGGCGTCAGACGGTTCAGCCCGACATCGAGGTTGTTGTTGAGCAGCAGGTTGATCACGTCATTCGGCGTCAGCGGAAGCTGGCCGTTACGGATCATATCCATCAACTCCTGCTGCGACGGCGTTGGCGCGCCGGGAAATTCCACGGCCGGCGGACGATAACGACTCAGAAACTGATCCACCCAGTTCTGTTCCGCCGAAGCCGGCGCCGCCGAAAAGACGAGCATTGCCATTCCGAGCAAACCGATCCCAAATCTTGTTCTCATGATCGACCCCCTATTCGTACCGCAGTGCTTCGATCGGATCCAGGGCCGCAGCTTTATGAGCGGGGTAGTAGCCGAAGAAGATGCCGATTGCAGTAGCGAACGCGAATGAAACAAAAACAGAAAGGCTGGACACCAGTGTCGGCCAGCCCAGAACTCCGGAGATGCCTCGCGAGATGCCCGCGCCGATCAGGATGCCGATCAGTCCGCCCAGAAGGCTGAGCATCAGCGACTCCGTCAGGAATTGTAAACGAATGTAATTCGGCCGGGCACCGACCGCCATCCGAATGCCGATCTCGCGGGTGCGCTCCGTCACGGAGACCAGCATGATGTTCATGATGCCGATTCCGCCGACAATCAACGAAATCGCGGCGATGCTCCCGAGCAGCAGCGTCATGATGGTGGTCAACTGCGCGGACGTCGCCGCAACATCCGCCATGTTGCGAACCATGAAGTCGTCGCTTTCGCCCGCGCCGATCTTGTGCCTCTGGCGCAACAGGTCGGCGATCTGTTTCTCGGCGAGCTTCGATCCGGTTTCGCTCACGCCCGTCACCATCGCCTGACCGATCGCCGGAATGGTGCGGCCGGCAAGCTTTCGCTGGACCGTGGTGTACGGCACGATCGCGGTGTCGTCCTGGTCCTGGCCCACCATGGACTGGCCCTTCGCTTCCAGAACGCCCGCGACTCGAAAGGGAAGATTGCGAACGCGGATCGTCTGGCCGACCGGGTCCATTCCGGGAAAGAGCTTGTCGGCGACGGTCCGGCCCAGCACGATCACCCGCGACGCGGATTGCACGTCGGCTTCATTGAAGAAGTCGCCTTCCTGAACCTTCCAGCTTCGGATCTCGGGAAACTGATCGTTGGTTCCCTGAATCTGGACGAACCAGTTCTGGTTGCCGAACACGAGCTGCCCGGACGACCGGACGACCGGCGACACGTGCGCCACCGTCGGAATTTCCCGCTGGATCGCGACCACGTCCTCCTCCGTGAGAGTGCTGGCGGCGCCCATGCCCATGCTCGCCCCGCCCTGCATCATGTTGCCGGGCTGGACGTAAAGCATGTTGCTTCCCATGCTGTTGATCTGGGACGAGACCATCTGCTGAGCGCCCTGTCCGATCGAGACCATCGCAATCACGGCGCCGACACCGATGATGATGCCCAGCATCGTCAGGGCCGATCGCATCTTGTTGCGGCCGAGCGCCCGCATGGCGACCTTGAGTATGGCGATGAGGTTCATTGTTCGTCGTCCTCGTCTTCTCCCGGCGGGGGCAATTCCCGCAGCACAGCCGCGGCATCCCGGCGGCTCTCCACAGGAACGTCGCGCTTGATGCGTCCATCGCGGAACGACACAATACGCGTCCCGTAATCCGCAATGTCCGGCTCGTGGGTCACCACAATGATCGTCAGACTCCGTTCGCGATTCAGGCGTTGAAAGATCTCCATCACCTCGGTGGAAGTGCGGGTATCCAGCGCGCCGGTGGGCTCGTCCGCCAGAATGATGGAAGGATGGTTCACCAGCGAGCGCGCAATCGCGACGCGCTGCTGCTGCCCTCCGGAAAGCTGGTTCGGCATGTTGCGTTCGCGGTCCGACAAACCCACGATCGCCAGCGCTTCGCGCGCGCGCCGCAAGCGTTCGGAGGAGCCGACGCCGGCATAGACGAGCGGGAGTTCGACGTTCTCCAGCGCGGAAGTGCGCGGGACAAGATTGAAACTCTGAAAAACGAAGCCGACCCGCTGGTTCCGGATATCGGCGAGCTGCGCCTTGTTCAGTTTCGAAACGTCCTGGCCCGCCAGAAAATACTGGCCCTTCGTCGGCCGGTCGAGACAACCGATGATGTTCATCATTGTCGACTTGCCGGAGCCCGACGGGCCCATGATGGAAACGAATTCACCGCGGTTCACCGAAAGCGATGCGCCATGAAGAGCATGCACTTCGACGTCACCCATCTTGTAGATCTTGTGGACGCGTTCGACCCGGATGACCGCGCCGGAGTCCTCCTGCGGGCCCGCGATGTTCACTTTGCGGCCGGTATCGACGATCACTGTCCACGCCCCCCGCCACCGCGCGGTCCAAACATGCCGAAACCGCCGCGCGCGGGCTGAGCCGTACCGGTTCCACCGCTCTGGCTGTCTCCGACGATAATCTGTTCTCCCGTTTTGATTTCTCCGGAAAGAACCTCGCTCGAAACCCCATCCGTGATTCCCAACACCACATGGCGCGCTTCCGGCTTGCGCTCCGCGTTCAATACCCAGACGATGCCCGGCCGCTCGGATCGTTTCCGGGGTGCGACAAATCGGATCTTCTCCGAAGGATCCCACTTCTGTCCGGGCGCGAGACGAACCGGTTCTTCGGCAATCGGGCGCCGCTCGACCGTCTTCCGGGCTTCGACGGGACTTCCCTCAGCCGCAACGGCTTTCGCTTCCGGCCGTGTCATTCCCGGCGGCGTGTAGCGGAGCGCCGAGTTCGGCATCGTTGTGACGTTTTCGCGTTGATCGACGGTAATGGTGATGTTCGCCGTCATGCCGGGACGGAGTTTCATTTCGGAGTTGTCGATTCCGAGAATGACGCTGTAGGTCACGACGTTCTGAACGGTCTGCGGACTCAGGCGGATTTCTGAAATCTTCGCTTTGAAATTCTCGTTCGGATAGGCGTCCACGGTGAACTTCACTTCTTCCGCCGACGAGATATTGCCGATATCGGCTTCATCAACGCTCGCGTTCACCTGCATCCGCGCAAGGTCGTTGGCGATCGAAAACAGGGTGGGGGCCTGCATGCTCGCCGCAATCGTCTGGCCGACGTCGACATTGCGCGAAATCACCACGCCGTCCACCGGGGAGTAAATGTTGCAGTACTCGAGATTGAGCAGGTTGCGCTCGAGTTCCGCCTGCGACTGCTGGAGCTGCGCCCGGGTCTGTTCGACCTGGGCGGCGGAGGCCACTCCCTGGGCGATCACCTGGTCCACGGATGCCTGGGCCTGTTCGTGTTTGGCCTGGGACGATTCGTAGTTGGCCTTCGCGTTGTCGAAATCGTTTTTCGATGAGACGCCTTTGTCGAGGAGTTCTTTCGCTCGATTGAAGAGAACCAGGTTTGCATCGCGGGTCACCCTGGCGGCTTCGAGATTCGCCCTGGCGCTTTGAACGTTGGCTTTGTTGGTCTGGATATCGGCTTCGGCGCTTTTCACCCGAGCCTGCGAGGCAGCGACCGTTGCGCGCGCATTCAGCACCTGCGCTTCGAAGTTTCGCGGATCGAGCCTGGCGAGCAACTGGCCGCGTTTCACAACGGAGTTGAAGTCCGCGTAGATCTCGAGAACCTGGCCGGAAACCTGGCTTCCGACCTGGACCGTCACGACGGTCTGAACCACGCCGGTCGCGTTGACCACGTTGCGGAGAGGCCCCTTCCCGATAACCGCGGTGAAAAACTCGTTGTTTGCGGCTTTTTGATTTCGCGCCGACAGGAGCAGGGCGGCGGCAATAATAACCACCGTCACCACCGCGATGAATGACGTTTTCCTGGAAAAGAATTTCATACGTTTACCTAATCTGCCTTCATTGGCTCTGCCGCTTCGCGGCGGTACTCCGGCGCCGTCCGGCGGAAGCGCGCCACCAGATCATCGAAAATCGAATAGGCCACCGGCGTAAACAACAGGGTGAGCAGCAAACACAACAACTGGCCGCCCATCACGACGATACCAATCGGCTTGCGCGATCCCGCTCCGGGGCCGGAACTCAAAACAATGGGAATCATTCCCGCCACGATCGAAAACGTGGTCATCAGAATCGGCCGGAGCCGCGCATGATTCGCACGGATAATCGCTTCATGCCTCTCGACGCCGCGCTCGCGAAGCGTGTTGGTGTAGTCGATCTGCAGAATCGAGTTCTTCTTCACGATCCCGAAAAGCAATAGCACGCCGAGACCGCTGAACAGATCCAGCCGTGTCCCGGTGACCCACAGCGAAAAGAGGGCGAACGGAATGCTCAACGGAAGCGACAGCATGATGGTGATCGGGTGGAGGTAACTCTCGAACTGCGCTGCAAGCACCATGTACATGAAAATCGCCGAAAACAGGAACGCGAGCAGGAAACTCTGCTGCAGTTCCCGCAGCGTCTTCGCCCGGCCGGTGAATTCGGCGCGGTACCCCGGCTTCATCTCGAGCGTGGCGATTCTCTTGCTGACCGCATCGACGGCGGTGCCCACCCCGACGTTACTCTCGAGGTTCGACACCAGGGTGACCTGGCGTTCTCTGCCCTGCCGCTCGATCTGAGCCGGTCCCAGGTCCCGATTCAACGTGGCGAAGTTGGAAAGCTGGACCTGCCCCAGGCGGGACGACGGAATCCAGAGGTTTGCGATTTTTTCGGGCCGGTTCCGATCCTCCGCCAACAGGCGCAGGCGGACCGAATACTGATCGTCCCCGTCCTTGAACTTTCCGACCTCCTCGCCTGCAATCATCGTCCGCAAAGCCGACGCCACATCCTGCGCGCGCACGCCCAGATCCGCGGCTTTTGCCCGGTCCAGTTGAACGTGGACTTCGGGATTGCCGATGTTGAGCGTCGTGTCCTGGTCGACCAGGCCGGGAATTTTCTTCATTTCGTCGAGGATCTGCTTCGACAGTTTCTCCAGCTCGCGAAGGTCCGGTCCCCGAACGTTCAACACCAGCGTCTGCGCGCGAAAGCCGGCGCCGCCGATTCCCTGAATGTTCTGAACCGCAACGCGGAGATCCGGAAACTTCTCCTTCATCATGCGGCGTGCGTCGTCCATCACGGCAAACTGGGAGAACCTGCGTTCGGTGAGATCGCTCAACCCCACATAGACGGAGCCGTCGGTCACGGCGCCGTTGTTGATGTTCGCGAGGACATGCTTCACGCCGCGAAGCTTCCACGCTTCGCGTTCGATGTTCTGGAGCATGAGGTCGGTTCCCGCCAGCGACGTTCCGTCGGGAGTCTTGACGACGATCTCGAATTCGTTCTGGTCGTCATTGGAAAAGAAGTCGAGCCCGACGAGCATGAACATCGGAACGGTCGAAAGAACCACTCCCGCGAAAACCGCCACCATCGTCTTTCGATGTCCGAGAGCCCATAAGAGCAGCCAGCCGTAAGCGCGATCGATCGCCTGATAAAAGCCCGTGTCCTTCGAACCGTGCGCCCTGGTGCTTTTCTTCAGCAGACGCGAGCTCAGCATCGGCGTCAGCGTGAAGCTGACCAGCATCGACACCAGGATGGAAACGGCCATCGTGAGACCGAAGCTCTTCAGGAAACGTCCCGGAACTCCGCCGAGGAATGCGACCGGAAGGAAGATCACGACGAGAGAGAGCGTTGTCGCCATCACCGCCAGCCCGATCTCCTCGGTTGCGGCGATCGCCGCGCGGATCGGCGGATATCCCTCTTCCTCGATGTAGCGATAGATGTTTTCGAGAACGACGATCGCGTCGTCAATGACGATTCCGACGGCGAGGGTGAGGCCGAGCATGGTCAGGTTGTTGAGGGTCATGTCCAGACCCTTC
Organism: Acidobacteriota bacterium; assembly: GCA_023265365.1. Classification (GTDB taxonomy): domain Bacteria; phylum Acidobacteriota; class Terriglobia; order 20CM-2-55-15; family 20CM-2-55-15; genus JAHFTY01. The sequence goes on along the minus strand of JAHFTY010000153.1, from coordinate 411 downwards.
ATTGCCGTGAACGTCGCCACGATCGAAATCGGAACCGCAATCGCCGCGATGATCGTGCTCCTCAGGCTTCGCATGAAGAGGAGAACCACGATGCTCGCCAGAATGCCTCCGACGATCAGGTGCTCGTTGATCGCATCCACCGACGCCTTGATGAAACGGGACTGATCGCGAATCACTTCCGCATGAATGTCGGGCGGAAGCTGGCTTCGCAGCTCGGCCAGCCGCTCTTTGATGGTATTGGCCACCCGGACGGTATTCGTGCCGGACTGTTTGCGGACCATCAGGGAGACGGCCGGCTTTCCGTCCTGGCGCGCCAGGCCGCGCGGCTCTTCGAATCCGTCCTCGATCTTCGCGACGTCTCGCAGGTAGACAGGGGTGTTGTTCGCCGTGCCGATCACGATGGTCTCGAAC
>JAHFTY010000306.1 GCA_023265365.1 Acidobacteriota bacterium | reverse complement strand
AAGCCTATCCCAAGGAAAAGATCGCGGACGCGGATCTCTGGAACGTTGTGAACTACATCCGGAGTCTCGGCCCCAAGAAATAACGTCCGAACCCTGACATGAAGAAAGATCAAATCGGGAACCGTTCCCTGCGGTGGACGATCGTATTTGGTGCGATCATCGCCCTCGCCGGCGCCGCGTGGGGGATCTTCGGCCAGGCCACTCCCGCAACACCGCCGGCCGTGGGCACCTCCGGGATCTTCACGCCGGGGCACGCCTCCCTGTCCGACGCGGCGCGTCACTTCTTTGATATCCGGTCCGTGCCCGTCCAGCCGATCGCTTACACGCACAAAGTCCACGTCATCGATAACAAGATCGAGTGCAGTTTCTGTCATGTCGGCGCCGACAAGGGGCCGGTCGCCGGCATTCCCGGTGTCAAGAAATGCATGGAGTGCCATGAGTTCGTGGCCGTGGAAAAACCGGAAATCCAGAAGGTCGCGGACTACTCGAAAAAGGGACTCGACATTCCGTGGCAGCGTGTTTACGGATGGCCTGAAGAGTCGCACGTCCGCTTTAATCATGCTCCGCATATCCGTCAAAAGGTTGATTGCGCCACCTGTCATGGCGACGTCCCGAATATGACCGTGGCGACACGCGTGATGAACCATACGATGGGCTTCTGCGTCGCGTGCCACGAGCAGCGGAAAGTCTCGAACGACTGCATGACCTGTCACTATTAGGAACGCGGGCTCACGTCCGCCCAACGATAAAACATGGATCGTCGCCAATTCATCAAAGTCACAGCAGCCACCGGCGCCACCGCTACGCTCGCCGGCTGCGGAAATCCGGAACTGCAACTTGCGCGCTTCATTCCTGAAGAAGAACTGACTCCGGGTCTCGCCGTTTGGAAACCGAGCATCTGCCCGGTTTGTCCGGCGGGATGCGGAATTCAAGTTCGCGTGATGGAAGGTGAAGCCGAAGTCGTTCGCAATGGTCAGCCGGGTCTGTTGAAGATGGGGCTCGCCAGGAAACTCGAAGGCAACCCGGTTCACCCTGTCAGTCAGGGCAAACTGTGCGTTCGCGGCCAGGCGGCAATCCAGATCACCTATCATCCGGATCGCATCACTCAGCCGTTGAAGCGGTCGGGAGAGCGGGGTTTCGGTCAATACAAGCCGGTCACCTGGGAAGCGGCGATGGGCGAACTGAAGTCGCAGCTCGATAGGATCGCGGCTTTGGGCGATCAGAAATCGCTCGCGTTTCTCACCCGCCCGCTGGCCGGTCAGCGGCAGACACTGGTGTCGCAGTTCCTTTCCGGATTTGGCGCGCCCGTTCCCGTGGAGTTCGAGTTCTTCGGCGAAGATGTGCTTCGACAGGCCAATGCGCGAAGCTTCGGTTACCGCCGGCTTCCCACAATCGATCTCGCTCGTTCGCGATACGTCATCGCGTTCGGCGCGGATTTTCTCGGGACGTGGAATTCGCCCGTGTCCCAGAGCGCCGGTTACGGGGAAATGCGGCAGGGTCATCCCGGCCAGCGCGCGAAATTCGTGCAGGTGGAACCGCGCATGTCGCAGACGGGCGCAAACGCGGACGAATGGGTTCCCGTCAAACCGGGCACCGAAGGCGTGCTCGCACTGGGAATCGCGCACGTCATCGTCAAGTCGGGTCTGAAGCCCGCATCGGCGGCCGGCCGCGCCGGAGCGTTGATTGAAGGATGGTCCTCGGGACTGGCCGCCTATGAGCCGGCAGCCGTCGAAAAGCTCACGGGAGTCAAACCCGAACGCCTGGAGAGGCTCGCGCGGGAATTTGCGTCGAATGGTCCCGCCGTCGCATTGATTGGCGGCGCGCCTCTCGCCGTTTCCAATGGGATGTTCCATGCTCTTGCCGTGAACGCGTTGAACGCGCTTGTTGGAAGCGTCGGCCAGCCCGGTGGAGTGAACTTCACGCCGCGGAGCGCGCTTTCGGCGGACGTTCCCGCTTCGTCACGAATCGACAAGTTTGCCGCAGACATCCTCGGCGGCGCGATTGCGCCGAAAGTGCTGCTGCTGAACGACGCGAATCCGGTTTTCGGCACTCCAGCGGTGTGGAGAGTGAAGGAAGCTCTGGCGAAAATTCCATACGTCGTGAGTTTCGGCCACTTTCTGGACGAGACGAGCATGCTTGCCGACCTGATTCTGCCCGATCATTCGTTTCTGGAATCGTGGGTCGATCACAATCCCGAGTCCGGCACAACCATCGCGGTCGCCAGCGTGGCGCCCCCGGTGATGCGCCCTCTGCACTCGACGCGCGCGATGCCCGACGTGCTCCTTGAATTGGGAAGAACGCTGACCATTCCCATCGCGGCCCTGAAGGCGCAGACCTACGAAGATATGTTGAAGGCGGGTTTCTCCGCCCTGCCTGCACCCAAACCGAAATCCGCGGACGAACCGGCCGTCGACGTGTGGACCGTGGCTCAACAACAGGGCGGATGGTGGGGTGAAGGGATGGCCAAGGCCGCTCCGGCCGCCGCATCGAATGCGAAGACGGTCACTTTCGTCGAACCGCAATTTGACGGGGACGCGAATACCTATCCCTATCACTTCCTTCCGTATGCCTCGCAGACCATGCTGGATGGTTCGATCGCGCACCTTCCCTGGCTCCAGGAAATGCCGGACGCCCTTTCGACCGCAATGTGGTCGAGCTGGATCGACATCAATCCGAAAACCGCTGCCATGCTCGGCATCGCCCAGGGCGATATGGTTGAGGTCTTATCGGCACACGGAAAACTGCGTTCGCCTGCGGTGATTTCTCCGGGCATCGCGCCGGACGTGATCGGAATGCCGGTGGGCCAGGGTCACATCAGCTTTACCCGGTTCGCGAGCGGGAGGGGCGCCAACCCGATCGGTATTCTGGGGCCGGTTACCGAGACGGAAACAGGGACTCTCGCGTGGGCCGCCACTCGCGTCAGGATTTCGAAGGTGGACGGCGCCGGCGGGCTCATTCTGTTCAGCAAACTTGCGGAAGGCTCCTTCGAACATGAACACGATCATCACAGGTAATCCGTCATGACACATCGTTGGGGAATGGCCGCGGATCTGGACAAGTGCACAGGCTGTGGAGCCTGCGTCACCGCGTGCCACGCCGAAAACAACATTCCGATTGCGGGTCCGGTCGAAGCCGAACGCGGCCGGGCGATGCACTGGATGCGGATCGAACGTTACTGGGAAGGCGAATTTCCGGAAGTGAAGTTGACGTTCAGGCCCGTCCTCTGCCAGCAGTGCGACGACGCGCCCTGCGAACCCGTCTGCCCGACCTACGCGAGCCATCATACCGACGAGGGTCTGAACGCCCAGGTCTACAACCGTTGCTTCGGTACCCGGTACTGCGCAAACGCGTGTTTTTACAACGTGCGTTTCTTCAACTGGTTCAACCCGGTCTGGGACAAACCGCTCAACCTCCAACTGAATCCCGACGTTTCCGTCCGCGAAGCGGGCGTGATGGAGAAGTGCACGTTCTGCGTCCAGAAAATCAAGGCCGCTGAAATCGAAGAAAATGCCGGAAAGCCCATCCGGGACGGAGACATCAAGCCGGCCTGCGTGCAGACCTGCACGGCGAACGCGCTGGTGTTCGGCGACTTGAACGATCCCGAGAGCGCCGTATCCATACTGTCGGAGTCGCCGCGAGGGACGAAGCTGCTCGAAGACATGGGCGCGAGGCCGAAAATCACTTATCTGCTGCGAGAAACCTGGAATGAATCGAACCGCAAGGGCTAACCGGATCGCGGACGACCTGCTTCGTCCCCTGCTCCACACCACATGGAAGTTCTATTCCGGCGTGCTTTTCCTCGGAATCTTCGTGGCAGCCGGCCTGCTGGCCTGGGTGTACCAGATGTACTACGGTCTCGGCGTCACCGGAGACAACTGGCCGGTGTTCTGGGGCTTTCACGAAACGAACTTTGTGTTCTGGATCGGCATCAGTCATGCCGGCACACTGATTTCCGCGATCCTCCGCATGGTTGAAGCGGAATGGCGGCGTCCCGTGACCCGTTGTGCGGAAGCGATTACGGCGTTTGCGTTGATGATCGGCGCGCTGTTTCCGCTGATCCACCTTGGCAGGCCGTGGTATGCGTGGTGGTTGATTCCGATGCCGTCATTCACCGGCTTGTCTCTCAGCGCGCGGGGAATCTGGCCGAATTTCCGGTCTCCGCTGACGTGGGACTTTTTCGCGATCAACACCTATCTGACATCCAGCCTGTTGTTCCTGCTTCTGCCGATGATCCCCGACTTCGCCGTCGTCCGGGATCGCACGACCGGCCTGAGAAAAAAGATTTACGGGACGCTCGCGATGGGTTGGCAGGGAACTCCCAAGCAGTGGCACCGGCTCGAATCCGCAATGCACATCATGGCGATCGCCATCATTCCGATTGCGGTG
>JAHFTY010000152.1 GCA_023265365.1 Acidobacteriota bacterium | reverse complement strand
GCGACGGGCGTGAGTGGCCTGTTCGAAGCTGTATCCAAGAGACAGCAGTTTTTGTTCGCTGAATGCCGGCCCGAAGAACGAAATGCCGACCGGCAGGTTGTCGCCGGTGAAGCCGGCCGGAACGATGAGGTCCGGAAATCCCGTCAGGTTCGCGATATTGGTTGCGGAAGCGGTGGGGCTTGCCGGGGTGTTGTCCGGAGGCGCGGCGATCAGGCCCGGACGGCGGGGCGATGTCGGGTAGACGATCGCGTCGAGTCGTTGCGAGGCGAAGATCCCTTCGATTGCCGCCCGTACCAGAGGCAGGCCGTGGTCGCGAACGGACGTGTAACGGTAGTCGTCGATCTTTCCTTCCGCCTCGCGCTTGAACAATGTCCACCGGCTCGGGTTCGGTCCCGCGCCGTCTTCGCGTGTGGCGTTGAACGCGTTTGCGCGATCGATCATCTGGCTGATGTTCTTCGGATAGGCGGGGCCGATCGTGGCCAGGTACTGCGCGATCTGCGGCGCGAATTCCGCGAAACGAATGGCGTTGTAAAACTCCAGCTTCGAATCGAGGAGCCATTTCGGATAGCGCACGTCGATCACGGTCGCGCCGGCCTTGCGCATCGCATCGAGGGACGCTTCGACGACCCAGTCCACGTCGGAATCGGCGCCCATGAAATCGCGTGCGACGCCGATGCGGGCCCCCTTCAGTGAATCCTTTTTCAGCTCCTTCGTGTAATCGGCGGCGAATTTCCCTTCGCTTTTCTTCGTTGCGTCGTCGGCCGGATCGACTCCTGTCATCGCGCCCAGCGCCACCGCGACGTCGTAAACATTGCGCGCCATTGGACCGCCGGTGTCGAAACTCAGAGCCAGCGGAATGATGCCGGAACGGCTGAGAAGTCCGTGTGTGGGTTTCAACCCGACAATGCCGTTCGACGTCGACGGGCCACGGATCGAACCGCCCGTGTCGGTTCCCATCCCGAGCGTTGCAAAGCCGGCGGCAATCGCGACGCCGGTTCCGCCCGACGAACCCGCGGGCGATCGCGTCAGGTCGTGAGGATTCAGGGATTGCCCGCCGAGCGAGCTGTGCGCTCCGCCGGATGCGAACTCCGAGAGGTTCACTTTGGCCAGGATAATCGCGCCGGCATCCCGGAGTTTCCGCACGAGGAACGAATCCTTCGAGGGGATCGAGTCCTGAAGAAGCACGGATCCGCCGGTGGTCGGCATGTCGGCAGTGTCGTAGTTGTCCTTCAACACCACCGGAATCCCGTGAAGCGGCGACCGCGGCCCCTTCGCCTTTCGCTCCTGGTCCAGGGCGCGCGCCTGCTCCAGCGCTTTCCGGTTGAGCGTCATGATCGCGTGGAGAGAGGGGCCTTGTTTGTCGTAAGCCTGAATGCGGGCCAGACACAGTTCGACCAGCTTCTCCGCCGACAACGCGCCCGCAGCGAACGCGGCGTTGATGTCCGCGATGGTGGCCGTGTCCAGGTCAATCGTCTTCGCCGCAAATGCGGGCGGCAACGTTGCGAGCAGAAGAACAACGATGAGCAGCATTCGGCTCCGGCTGACCATTTTCCGATTCCTCCCCGAGATTCGATGTCCCGCATTCTACCGCCGCATCGGGTCGGACTTCGGTATTCTTTCTCGCGATTTTCAGCGCCGGGTGGCGTTCCATGAACCGCTGGCGGAACCGCCCTCCAGGGTGCAGGACCACGTTCCGCTGCCGGCGGCGCCGCTGCCGGTCAGCCGGAAGGAGGCGTCGTAACGGCATGAAGCGCCTTCGACCGCGACGCCTCCGGAAACGCCGAAGCTGGCCCCGCCGCTCGCCGAAACCGTTCCGGTTCCGGATCCGGGAACAGTCATGGTGAGGACTCCATTTGCAATCGTGAAGGCGACCGCGCCGCTGACGCTTGCCGAATAGCCGTCGACGGTCGCGGATCCGCTGTAGCTGCCGCTATAGGCGCCGTCAAACGTGGTGTTTGAGGTCGGAGGCGGTGGTGTTGGAGACGGAGTGGAGCCTCCGCGGCCGGACACCAATCGGGGCGCGCTGGTGGCGGTCCCGCCGCTCGGTCCCTTGCAGGTTACCGTCACGCTCACCGCTCCCTGCCCGTTCAGGATCAAGAGCAAACCGGTGGCTGGATTGATGCTCGCGACGGCAGTGCCGACGGGGTTGCTGACCGCGAACGTGCACGTCGCGCCAACGACGATGTTTCCATTGGCATCCAATGGAACGGCGCTGAACTGAAGCGTCGTGCCGGGATCCAGAAAACCCGTCAGGCCGGGGCCGATCAGATTGACCGAAGCCACAGCCTGAACGGGCGGAGCCGGAGGAGGAGGAGTGGTGCCGGGCGGGCTGGGAACCACAGTCAACGTCGTGCCTCCCGGTGGAACGATCGTGGGCACCGATTTCGGTTCGTAGCCGGGACATCGAACATTGGTCTGATACGAGCCCGTCTTGACCGTCGCCGATCCGCGGCCCCCCGAAATCGGAGCGCGATAACCGAGACCGATGCCCGAGGTGCTGATCAGGTCGAGCGAGCCGCTGCACGGCCCGATGCCGAGGGGATCCACCAGGTTCGTCACAAACGGAACGGCGTCCGCAATATTGATCCCGCGCTGCTTGCATCCATAGACCTTCATCGCGGACACGCCACTCACCTTGAACGTCGTGATCGTAACGTTCTCGTTGGCAAGCGTGCAGTTCCAAACCGCATTCGCGTCCACCGCGAACGTGAGCGCATCAATGGCGACCCCTGCCGCTTCGAACGGCAATTGCGTTCCGCCGCTCGCCGCAAACATGATGAACTTGTTCCGAAGGTTCTCGCGAATCTCGGACCGGATTCCGGCGAACGCCTCGCTTGCGCTGAGTTCCTCCACGGTCGCATCGCTGAACTTCCCGGCATACTTCCCGAGCGGAATTCCGGAGGAATCGAGTTGCTTCGCGACTACCGTCATCAGCGCGCGGTAACCGCTGAACGACTCCGCAATGGTCTTGACCCCGGGAATGCTGGACAGCGTCACCTCGCCGATAACGGAGTTCAACAACGTATCGATACCCACACTCACGGCCGGCGGCTCCTCATCGGCCGCTTTGAACGCACCATCCGCCGCGGTCGCGCGCGCCACACTCTGGGCCTTCAGGACGATGATCTGCGGCGGATACTTGTCTGCCGGATCGATCGCCATGAGCACGCCCCTGCCGGTGTCCTGATCGACCGCGACGCCGACGGAAAGCAGAGGCGCCGGTTTGCCGGTCGGCTGATCGGTGAAGCGGAACTTGAGCTTGCCGTTTCCGAGCGAAAGCGTGACCACGCCGTTCGTATCGGTCACGCCCGCGGCGAGCGAATTTGCGGACTGGCTTTGCGCCGCGATCTGAAGCGGAGCGCCGGATGTGGAAACGAAGTTCAACTTTCCGTTGGATGCGGACGACGCATTCCGGCCGAAGAGGATGAACTCGCTGGTGTATCCCGCCGAATCGGCAAGATGCGGAAATATCAGCTCCGTTGACGTCGCGGCCGCGCTTTCCTCCACCGGCGCGGTGGTCGCGATGAGCCAGTCCCTGCGTTCATTCACGCGAGCGCGGAGGCCGATGACCGAAATTCCGTCGCGTTGCGATGTCGAGATTCGGAGAATTCCCTGAAAGGACTGCGGCAACGCCTCGAAACCGGGAATCTGATAAAGGAATGCGGCCGCCTGCCCCAGCGGCAAGAGCGTCAATGTCGATCCGAGACCCGTGCGCTCCCCGGACATCGTGAATAGTTCAAGGTATACCGTCGCCGACTCGGGATTGAGGTTGGCGATGCCGATTCCCGTTTGCGCCGATCCCGGCTGGCTCTGCGCCAGATTGCCCACGGCTTGCGCGTACATTCGAAACGCGGATCCTGCAGGAACGAACGGCACGCCCGCCTCGGAAAGCGTGACATTGCCGGGACGAAAAGAAAAAATCACCACGCCCGACGGCGATGTACTTCCTGAGGCCGGCGTGACTTTGATGAAACCGGCCTTGGCTTCGGCCGGACCGTTTCCCGTGACCAGACGTTTCGAGCTTCGCGGCGGAAGCGAGTATCCATACGTGTTAAACGAGGTTGCGACGTTGATGGTTTCCGGCAGGGAGGCGACGCTGATCGAGCCGTAGAAACGGATGGTTCCGGAAATCGTCAGATCGCCCGGATTCACCAGCACCAGTTGCGTCGTCCAGCCGCCGCCATCCGCATAGTGCGGAAAGATGAGTTCGCTGGAATTGACCGTCTTCAGGTCCACGACCGGAAGCGTTGTAATCAGGAATTCATTCCGTTCATTGGTCAACCCCCTCAACGCGGTCGCGCAAACAGCCTCCGAAGACACAAACGTCAAGGTGCCCCGTAACCCGCGTGGCGCATTGAATGGAGGCTGGTCCAGAAACTTCGCGATTTGCGCGCCCGCCGGAATCGACAGCGAACCCGAACCGGAACTCACGCCGGAGGCATCCGTGAAGTAAAAGGACAGCGTCGCCGCCTGCGCGTTCGGATTCGCAATGGCCAAACCCGTGTTCACCGACCCCACCACTTCAGCGTAGATGCGGCCGGAAGTGACCCGCGCCGATGCGGGCACCGCCGCTTCGGTCACCAGAACGCCGCCCTGGCGCAAACCGAAAATTTCAAATCCGGCCGGAGTGACTCCGGCGGTCGTCTGCAGCCGGCCGTAACCGGTGGACAACGTCGAAGAGACTCCCGGAGTCGTAATGGTCGTGGCGCCGCCCGCGTTGAATGTGTAGGGCGCAGAGTCCTGCGCAAGAACGTGAACGGAAACTGCCGAGATAAGGATGAGTGCCGCAACAATTTTCATCTGAGCGCCTGCCTGAAGGGGATCTTACATAGTCGACACGCTTAAGGGAAGACCGGCTGACCGCACCACCTGCGAGAGGAACTTGGAGGTTTAGGCGATTCGGTTTTCCCTCGACGAGGCACTGCCGTCCCGATAAGTCGAAGTCGAGGAAAAGCGGTTTCCCCTCCTCGACGAGGAGGGGTGGCGCGAAGCGCCGGGGTGGTTGTTGTTCAAGAAACTGGTTTTATTGACCGAACCACCCCGCCGCTCCGCGGCACCCCGCCTTGGCCAAGGCGGGGAAAAGCACCGCCGCACCATTCAGTTACTCCCGGACTTCACACCAGGCGCCAACCTGCTGATTCTCCGTCCCCGGAAGGCTCCAGACCTGTGCCGGTCCGGCCGGCGGCGCGAACGCTGTTCCCATTTCCTTGGTTCAAATCGCGACTTGTGAAATCCTCCTCCAAATCCCAGGAGGAGCCGATGGAACAAAATCGCGATTTGAGTCGCAAGGCCTTCTTAGCGCTGGCCGGCGCGCGGAGCGTCGCATGAAACCCATTGTCGTTATCAATCCCAATTCCACCGAAGCAGTGACCGCCGGCATCGATCGATCGGTCGAACCGCTGCGCGTGGCGGGCGGCCCTCCGATCGAGTGCGTGACGTTGAAGGAAGGGCCTCCCGGCATCGAGTCCCAACAGACCGCCGACGCCGTCGTCCTGCCGCTGTGCCGGATGATTCGAACGCGCGACGAAACGGCGAGCGCTTTCGTGATCGCGTGCTTCAGCGATCCCGGCCTTCATTCCGCCCGCGAAGTCACGCGCAGGCCCGTGTTCGGAATTGCGGAATGTTCCATGGCCGCCGCCCTGACGCGCGGCGAGCGGTTCGGCATTATCTCCATCCTGGACAATTCCGTCGTTCGTCACCGCCGGCTTGTCCGCTCGATGGGTTTGTCCCAGAGGTTTGCCGGCGACATCGCGCTCGGTATCGGCATCCAGGGACTTGCCGATGAAGACCGGGTCCTCGATCGGATGATCTCGATCGGCAAACGATTGAAGGACGATTGCGGGGCGGACGTTCTCATCATGGGATGCGCGGGAATGGCGCGCTACGGGAACCGGCTGCAGTCGGCGGCCGGCATTCCGGTCATTGAGCCAACGCGTTCGGCCGTCACCATGGCCCTCGGCGAAGTGCTGGGCAACCGCCAGGCCCTTGAAGAAAAAAATCTGCAGTGAATGGTCAAATTTAACCAACGAGGCTGCGCCTCAGACCGACATAGTGCAATCGCGCGGATAGAGCACCACATGCTATGTCGGTCTGAGGCGCGGCCTCGTTAGTCTTCGGGCGGGTCGACCACGCCGGTTTGTTCCGTAATCAACTTGTAGTGTTCGATGCGGCGGTGTTTGGCGAAATTGAACATGTACTCTTTGAAATCGCGGCCGATATCCAGGTCGCAATTGAACATGATGAGCTCGTCGTCCTCGGTGATCGCCTGCGCCGCTATTTCGCCGGTGGGCGCCACGATCGCCGATCCGCCGATCAGGCCGAACCCATCTTCATTCCCCGCCTTCGCTGACGCGACCACCCACGTGGCATTCTGATAGGCGCCGGCCTGCAGCGAGAGCATGTGATGAAACATCCGGCGGTGCACCGGTTCGTGATGATAGATGTTCGTATCCGGCGTGTTGAACCCGAGCACGACCATTTCGACGCCCTGCAATCCCATCACGCGGAAGGTTTCGGGCCATCGCCGGTCGTTGCAGATACACATCCCGAGAACTCCGTTGTACGCGCGGTAAACCTTGAACCCGCCATTGCCGACCTCGAAGTAACGTTTCTCCAGATGCTGGAAGGGCGACTGCGGCCGGTGTTCGGCGTGTCCGGGAAGATGGATCTTTCGATACTTGCCGGCGATCTTGCCATCCGGCGCCACGATGATCGCCGTGTTGAATCGCCGCTGCCTGCCGTCTTCGAGGATCGCTTCGGCGTACCCGAGGTGAAATCCGACACCGAGCTTCTTCGCCTCATCGAATAGAGGCTGAACGGCGTCATTCGGCATCGAATGCTCGAAGTAGGAATCGACTTCGGCATCGTCTTCCATATACCAGCGCGGGAAAAACGTGGTCAGCGCCAGCTCCGGAAAAACCACGAGCTTGCATCCTGACGAGGCCGCTTCCCGCAGCAACGCGATGAGACGTTGCACCACGGCCTCTCTCTTATCCGCCCTTTGAATCGGTCCAAGTTGTGCTGCCGCGACCTTTAAGATTCTTCCCATCGTTCGCCTTATCTCGCCACCCCGGCGCTTCGCGGGAAAAGCGTTTCCCCCTCCCCAACGAGCCCCAACGAGGAGGGTGCGCGAAGCGCCGCGTGGCGGGTTGCTATATTACGTCATCGGCTCCGAAGCGGCGAGCCAGCAGTGCCGCTTCGGACGGCCGTCCCAACGGAATTGCAGAATCCGGAACACTTCGTTCGATGTAGCGTCCGCTGCCCCGCTCCGCCCGCAGTTGGTTGTCCTGAACAACGACGCGGCCCCTGCTGATGACGGTTACCGGCCATCCTTTCACCGTTTGTCCTTCGTACGGCGTGTATCCCGCATTGTCGTGGATGTTCTCCCAGCGGATCGAAACCTCTTTCGAGGAGTCCCAGATGGCCAGGTCGGCATCGGAACCGGCGGCGATGGTCCCCTTTTGCGGGAAAAGTCCGAAGATTTGAGCGGGCCGCGTGGACGTGAGGTCGACGAAGCGATGAATGTCGATTTTGTCCTTCTGCACTCCCTCGGAAAAGAACAATGGCATGCGCAGTTCGAGTCCGGGAATTCCATTCGCAATTTTCTTAAACGGCGCGCCGGGTCCGTGCGCGAGCTTTCCGGTTTTGTCGAACCGGAACGGCGCGTGATCCGACGAGAGAATCTGGAACGTTCCGTCGATCAGTCCGCGCCACATCGCTTCCTGTGAGGCCCGGTCGCGGGGCGGCGGGCTGCAGCAGAACTTGGCTCCGTCCATGGCTTCCCTGTCGAGGTCGTCCGCCGTCAGGAGCAGGTACTGCGGGCAGGTCTCCGCGTACACCTTGAGCCCGCGCGCCTGCGCTCTGCGGATGGCATCCATCGCTCCGGGGTCGGAAACGTGCACGATGAAAACCGGCGCGTCGAGCAGCTCGGCCAGATGGATCACCCGCGACGTGGCCTCCGCTTCGGCGAGTTTTGCGTGGTTCACGGCGTGAAACTTCGGCGCCTTGTGCCCTTTTTCCATGAGCCGGTCGGCAAGCCAGCGCAGCATGTCGTGATTCTCCGCGTGAACCATGGTCAAAGCGCCGCGCTTCCGGGCGACGGCGAGCACGTCGAGAATCTGGTAATCGTCGAGTTTCAGCAGATCGTACGTCATGAACACCTTGAACGATTTGTACCCGCGCTCGATCAGCGCCGGCAGTTCCTCCGTCATCACGGCCGGCGAGGGATCCGAGATGATCATGTGGAAGGCGTAGTCGATCACCGCCTTGGGAGTGGCGCGCTCGTGATAGTCCTGGACAACTTTTTTCAGAGACTGGCCGCGATGTTGCGCCGCAAATGGAATGATTGTCGTGGTGCCGCCGAACGCAGCCGAAACGCTGCCGCTGAAGAAATCGTCGGCGTTCATGATGCCCATGGAAGACATCTGCTCGATGTGGCAATGACTGTCGACGCCTCCCGGAAGAACCAGCTTGCCGGCCGCATCGATCTCTCTCGTTCCCGCGAGGAGTCCCTGGCCAAGCGCCGCAACCTTCCCTCCGGCGATACCGATGTCGCAGCGTACCTGTTCCGTTGACGTCGTTACCAGACCGTTTCGGACCACCAGATCGAACGTCACACATTCCTCCCCTTCGTGGCAGACACAGGCGCCGGCTTTGTTCCGGCGCCTACAGCGGAGTTCCCCACCTGTTCAGGAAACTCACTTCGGTTGCCGGCTTTCTCGGACCGGCGCCAAATTTGCCGGCAGGGTATCCCATCGGAATCATTGCGGCGATCTCGGCGGCATCGCGCGGGACGCCGAGGAGGTCGCGGATTTCATTGTGGCGGTATCGATGAATCGTCGTGATCGTCGTGCCCAGGCCCAGGTTGCGGGCCGCGAGGGCGATGTTCTGCACCGCCGGATAAATGGATGCGGCCTGCGTGAACGAGAGCGGCTGGCCGTCGGACAACATACACGCGACGATGAAGACGGGGACTTCCTCGAAATGCTCCACCAGATACCGGGAGGACTTCATCATTCGAGCGGCGGCGGGATCCGCCGCGGGATCCTGAAGCGCTCTTGTGTAGAAAGGAGCGCTCCGGATCAACTCGTCGCCGCATTCGCCATAGAGCCGCCCGAGGCGCCGCTTCAAGTCCGAATCGCGCACAACAATGAACCGCCACGGTTGACGATTTCCGCCGCTCGGCGCGCGCACTGCGGCGTCGAGCACCTGCCGGACGACGTCGTCGCTCACGGGTTCCGTCACGAAACGGCGAATCGCGCGCTGCGTCGAGACCACTTCAAGAAAATCCATGACCTGCCTCCGAATGTCGTGCTATTAGAAAACCACTCATGAAACCGGGAAAACGATTCATCGACAAGGAAGACCTGCCCGAGCCGCGACTGTGGCGCCGGGACACCAAAGCCATCGTCGGTTCCATCCTCCTGGCGGTCGCGTTCGCCGCAAACATGCAGATCGCCGAGCGCATCGATACGGCCACAGTGGGTGGAATCATACCGTGGAGCGGAACGATGTTCGCCAGAATCTGGTTCACGGCCGCCGGCGTTTTCTATGGACTGACGGGAGCGCTGATTGTGGCGAGTTTCAACCCGGTCATCGCGATCCTGACTTCCACCGGGCCGTTGGCGCCATTCCATATCCTGACCAACTGGACGTTCAGCATTCCGTTCACTCTCCTGGTTCACCAGTTGATTCGCCGCAATCGCGGACTGGGGATGCTGCCGTTCGTCCTTCTGGTCGTTTCCTGCGCGCTGGTGGCGGGCCTCACGTTGTTCCTGCTCTGGATTTACATTTTCAAATTCACGATGCCCCAATCGATCACCCTCTACGTCTGGTACGTGTTCATGAGCCTGCCCGGCTCCATACTCGCCTTTCACTTCATTCGCGGCGTATCCCGGTCCGGAGTCATCTCTTGATCTTTTGCCTTGAGGGCGCCGGGTTGAAGTACCCGCGGGCCGGCGCGCCGATCCTCGCGGATCTTTCCATGCAGGTCGACAAAGGGGAATTCGTCGGAATCATCGGCCCGACCGGCTGCGGCAAGTCGTCCCTCTTGAAACTATTGTCCGGAGTGATTCCGCACTTCGAGGCGGCGGAGGTGACGGGCCGGGTCGAGATCCTCGACCGGCCGGGCCCGGAATGGTCCCTGGCGAGCCTCAGCGGGAAAGTCGGGCTTGTCATGGAAGACCCGGAGGATCAGCTTTTCAATCTTCGTGTTCGCGACGAAGTGACATGGGCACTCGAGAACCGCGGCCTTCCCAAAGATGAAATTCTGAAGCGCGCAGCCGCCGCGTTGAATTTCTTCGGCATCGAACATCTTTCGGACCGCATCACGTTCGACCTGTCCGGCGGCGAGAAACAGCGTCTCGCCCTCGCTTCGATTTATGCGATCGATCCTGAAGTGCTGCTGCTCGATAAACCCACCTCGGAACTCGATCCGGAAGGCACGGACCAGGTGCTCGACGCGATCCGGCGGTTGCGAGACGCGAATCGCACCGCGGTGATTGTCGAAGACAAGATCGACTTCCTGATCTCCTGCTGCACGCGGCTGCTCCTGCTGGATCGTGGACGGATTCGCATCGACGCCGAGCCCGTCGAGTTCATTCGTCAGCTCAGCCGCCTGCACGACGTTCCCGTTCGCAACTCCGATGCGGTGGTCGCCGCGCTTCGACTGAATCTCGATCCCATGCATTTTGTCCGGATGTTGGGAACATGATTCAGGTCGACAACGTCTCCTTTCAATATGGCGAACTGCCGGCGCTCCAGGAGATCCGCCTGCAGTTTGCGGCCGGAGAATTCACCGCCATCATCGGCCGCAACGGAAGCGGCAAAACCACGCTCGTCCGATGTATGGCCGGATTCCTCCGGCCCCGGCTCGGCGAGATTCGAATCGACGGCCGCGACATCCGGCCGCTTCGTCCGCGCCGGCGTGTTCAGATTGTCGGTTACGTTTTTCAGAACCCGGATCATCAGATTTTCCGCGAAACGGTCGACGAGGAAGTCTTGTTCGGCCTCCATAACATCGGCATCCGCGGAGACGAAGCCCGGAAGCGCGCCGGAATGATTCTGGAACGCCTCGAGCTGGACCTGAAGCGGGACCGCCATCCGTTCCGTCTGGCGCGCGGCGACCGGCAGCGTCTGGCGATTGCGGCGGTCGCGGTGCTGCAACCGAAAGTCCTCATCGTGGATGAACCGACGACCGGCCAGGATCCGGTTCGGGCGCGCGAGATCATGGACATCCTGCGCGACATGAATCGGCAGAATGGCACGACCGTCATCGTCGTCACGCATGCCATGGACCTCGTCGCCGAATATGCCGGCCGGATCGTGGCGATGCAATCGGGACACGTTCTCTCGGACGGCTCCACGCGCGACGTTTTCCGGAGCGCTCCTGTCGCCTTGCCGCAGATTGTGAAACTCGGAATGAAGCTGGGGATGGATCCGCTTCCATTAACCGTGGATGAATTCGTCGCGGGCTTCAAATGAAGTTCATTTATCAATTCACCTCCGGGCACTCCCTGCTTCATCGGCTGGATCCGCGCGCCAAGATGGCGCTCGTTGGCGCCGCATTGATTCTGTGTTTTCTGACGAGTTCGCCGTGGTGGGTCTTTTGCGGAGTGGTGGCTGCCATCTGGACTTTCGGCCGTACGAGTCCGCTTCAGTACTGGCCGGTCCTGGTCATGATGGCGCCCCTGGTGACGGCGGTCTTCCTGGTTCACCGGTCGAGAGAAGGACTCGAAGTGGGTTTCCGGCTTGCCGCGATGGGCGTGACCTTCCTGGGCTTTTCGATGACCACCGATCCGTTCGATCTCGGAATCGCTCTCCATCGTTCCGGGGTTCCGTATCGCGTCTCTTTC
>JAHFTY010000151.1 GCA_023265365.1 Acidobacteriota bacterium | reverse complement strand
CTTCCGCCTGGCGAACGACACCGGGTGTGGCTCGAAGGCCTTTCATTACTGGAACAAGGAGTGGCTTCGCATTGACCGTCCTTACAACGAAGTCGTCTACGATCTGCTGACGCCGTCGGCCAAGAGTCATGCCGCGATCTCCTCGCTCGGAATGATCGGCCGCAACAATATTGGGCTCAACAATCTTCCAAACAGTCCGGACGACTTCCGCGTGACGAACCGGCTGGACGTGATCGACGCGCTGCAGATCGACGCGTCGAGGATCTTCCTCGGCGTCAACACCACGTGTATTTCCTGCCACGACGGGGCCGGCCATCTCGAGCCGATCAACGTGTACCTTTCGGAACGGACGCGGCACGAGTTCTACCGGATGTCCGCATTCTTCGGAAAGATGCGTTCGCTGACCTGGTGGAACGATCGCGGCAAGAACACCGGCAACGACGATCAGGTCATCGACGATTTCGGTCCCGGCTACACCACCGGCGGCGATGCCCCATTCGTCACGGAGAGTCTCGAACACTATCCGCGCGACGGAAAGACCTACGAGCCTGTGTTCCTGCTGACCGGCGAGAAGCCGAAGCCGGGCGTCAATCCGCGCAACGAATTTGCCCGGATGTTGACGTCGAATATTCAGTTCGCACGCGCCACGGTAAACCTGCTGTGGGGCAGGTTGATGGTGGTCGGTTTTGTGGAGCCCTACGACGGCTTCGACCTTGCGCGGCTCGATCCGAAGAATCCGCCGAAGAAACCGTGGACGCTCCAGCCCACGAATCCCGAGTTGCTGGACAAGCTGGCGAAGGATTTTCAGAAGAACAACGACAGTATCCAGCACGTGATCCGCACGATCATGAAGTCGAATGCGTATCAGATGTCGGCGAAGTTCCCGGGCGAATGGAAGGACAACTACATTCCCTACCACGCGCGAAAATACGTTCGGCTGATGACCGGTCCCGAGGTTTTCGACTCCATCACGAAAGCGACGAACCGGCCCGGCAATTTCGCTTTCTCGGGCACGCAGGTCGCGCGTATCAAACAGCTTTCCGAACCGGCCGACGTGGGCGGCCGGCGCCGCGGCGGCGAGGGGGGAGACATCAACAGTCTTCTGCAGGCCTTCTTCCAGGGCAATCGGAACACGCAGGTCGCCGACGGCAACAAACCGTCGACGCTGCAGGCGCTGCTCATGACCAGTTCGAAGGTCGTCAACGATCGCGTCCTCGCCGAGAACGGCAGCATCACGCAGATGCTGCTGGCATCGAAAAAAACCAACGAAGAACTGATCGATGAACTTTTCCTGGCAAGCCTCGCTCGCTGGCCCACCGGCGCCGAAAAACAAGTCGCGCTTCAGGCTCTCGAGAAGGACCGCAGGCGCGGCGCCGAGAACATTCAGTGGGCGCTGCTGAACAGCATCGAGTTCGTGCTGAATCATTGAAGGTGAATCATGGAACGACGACTCTCCGATCTCTTTCCAACGCGCCGCGACATCCTGAAACTCGGCGGCCTGGCTCTTGCCGGAAGCTGGGTCGAACGCGTCACGTGGCCGCTCGAAGTGAAAGCCGCCGGCACGGCGAAGCCGCGAGGCACGGCCCGCCAGGTCATCTTCATTGAAATGGGAGGCGCCATCAGCCAGCCGGACTGCTGGGACTTCAAAGAGACCAGGTGGACGGCGAAAGATCTGAATCCGCAGAAAATCAACGCGGACGTCACCCTTTCAAAAACACTCTTTCCGCGAATGGCCGAATACATGAACCGTATCTCGTTCGTGCGATCGATGCGCGCCAATGAGTTGATTCACTTCGTGGGGCAGTATCACACGCAGACGGCACGTGCGCTCAACGTCGCCATTGCGCGCGAAATCCCGGCGTTTGGAAGCATCATCGCCTGCGAACTCGAATCGAAACGCAAGGCGGACGATACATTCCCGACGTACATGAGCACGTACCTGACAAAGGCGCGCGCCGGCTCCATCGGTTCCGGTTTCCTGCCCACGCGTTTCTCCGGGCTGGATCTGGATCCGACGGTCGTCTTCGATTCGTTCGGCGGCAACAACGAAGGCCTGAACCGGCTTCTCGAAGAGCGGTGGCGTCTCCTGGAGGAATTCGCGAAAGTGTCCGACGCGGAGCGCAAGTCCCTGGGCAAGGCGGCGTCCGATTACAAATCGTTTTATGGCGATGCGCGCAAACTTCAATACGATCCGCGCTGGCATGGACTTTTCACAGCGTCCGGCGACGAGAAGAAGAAGTACGGCGACGATGAGTTCGGCATGGGCTGCATCCTGGCGCGCAACATCGTCGAGGCGGATGCGGGTTGCCGTTTCGTGTACATCTACGACGGTGACAAGTGGGATCACCACAGCTACATTTTCGACAAGAGCCGCCCGTCGAATCACTACTACACGTGCAACCGCCTGGACCAGGGCCTGACCGCCCTCATCGACGATCTTGCGTCGATGAACGGCAAGGAGCCCGGCAAAACCCTTCTCGACGAAACGATGATCGTCTGCAGCAGCGAATTCGGGCGCACTCCCTGGATGAACCCCGTGTCCGGACGCGATCACTACCGCGACGCATACACCACGCTGTGGCTCGGCGGCGGCGT
This sequence comes from Acidobacteriota bacterium, assembly GCA_023265365.1. Lineage (GTDB taxonomy): Bacteria > Acidobacteriota > Terriglobia > 20CM-2-55-15 > 20CM-2-55-15 > JAHFTY01. The sequence goes on along the minus strand of JAHFTY010000151.1, from coordinate 9,260 downwards.
GAAAGGCGGCCGCGTCATTGGAAAAACCGACGAAGAAGCCGCGAAGGTCCTGGACCCGGGCTGGGGCCACAAGCAGCAGCCCTACATGGACAACGTTGCCGCAACGATCTACTCGGCTCTCGGCATCGACTGGCTGAAAAGCATCGCAAACACGCCGTCGGGCCGCGTCTACGAGTACATTCAGACAGCGCCGCTCGGCGGCTCCGAGTTCATCAGCAACGACGAGATCGCTCCACTCTTCGAGTAACACCAGGACATGAACACCCTCTCGCTCTTGATGGGCCTGTTCCTGTGGGGACAGGCCCCTTCTCCTCCGGACATGGCGCTCATCCCCGCCGGCGAATTCTGGATGGGCCGGCAGCATTACTGGCTGATCGACGAACTGGGCATGCACCTGCGTCTTCGACTCGACGACACGCCGGCGCATTTCACCTGGCTGGACGACTACGACATCGACAGGGACGAGGTCACGAACGAGAAGTACGCCCGGTTCGTCGAGGCAGCCAGACATCGAAAACCGTTTCATTGGGCCGGTGGAAAACTCCCCGAGGGCAAGGAACGGTATCCCGTGTACAACGTGAGCTGGGACGATGCCGAGGCCTACTGCAAATGGGAAGGGAAGCGGTTGCCCACCGAAGCCGAATGGGAAAAGGCCGCTCGAGGCGGTTCCGGGATAATCACGATGTACCCGTGGGGCGATCAACTCACGCCTGGTGGAGGCGGCCGCGGCGCAGCGCCGGGCGGAGCGGCCCCGCAGAAACCCGGTCATTTCGGTTTTCCAAACGGTCCCACGAGGGTGGGCGCTTATCCGCCGAACGGCTACGGTCTGCACGACATGTTGGGGAATGTCGCGGAATGGACCTCCGACTGGTATGCCCGCACATATTACAGCGTGTCTCCGGAGAAAAACCCGCAGGGGCCGGAAACCGGCGTCTACCGCGTTTTCAGGGGATCGAGCTGGGCCGACTCCGACGAACGCATGCTTGCGATTCACTACCGCAACTACACCAACCCCGAACTTCGCACCGATGTCTTGGGATTCCGCTGCGTGAAATCGAAGTAATCATTTGCGCGAATGATTCCAAATAAGAACTTCACTGCGCCTCCCAAATCAGTTACATTCCGCCACGGGAGTTGGCGCCGATGTGCAATCATGAGCGGAGAAGATGACGAGGGTAATGACAAGCGAAGCGACCGAATGGACTGTTGAAGACTCCATCTCCACATACAACATCGACCGATGGAGTCTTGGATATTTTTCAATTAACGACGCAGGCAACATCTCCATCTCTCCGCTGCGCGACAAGGGCGCCAGCATCGACATGCTCGACGTCATCCGCGAGGCGCGCGACCGCGGCCTGCAGTTTCCGATGGTGGTTCGATTCCAGGACCTGCTGCGCGACCGCGTGGAATGGCTCAACCGGTCGTTCAGTGACGCCATCGTGGAAAACAAGTATGGCGGCTCCTACTTTGGGGTCTTTCCGATCAAGGTGAACCAGCTTCGCGAAGTCGTCGAAGAGATTGCGTCGGCCGGCCAGACATTCCATTACGGCCTTGAAGCGGGCTCCAAGCCGGAACTCTATTCCGCGCTCGCCACACACAAGGATCCGGAGTCCCTGATCATCTGCAACGGATACAAGGACACGGCCTTCATCCGCACCGCCATGATCGGGCGGAAACTCGACAAGAAAATTGTGTTGATCGCCGAGAAACTGGAGGAGATCAAGTCGATTCTCGACATCAGCCGGGAAATGGGAATCGAACCCTGGATCGGCGTCCGAGTGCGCCTTGCGGCCAAAAGCACGGGGATCTGGGCCACGTCGGGAGGAGAGTCCGCAAAGTTCGGTCTCTCGACGCTCGACCTGATGGAAGCGGTTGAATATCTGCGCCAGCAGAATGCCCTCGATGCGTTGCGAATGGTGCATTTCCATATCGGTTCGCAGATCCCGGACATTCAGTCCATCAAGAAGGCGACACGCGAAGCCACGCGGTATTACGCGAAGCTTCGGAAGATCGGATTCGAGAAGCTGGAGTACCTCGACATCGGAGGCGGTCTCGGCGTGGACTATGACGGAAGCCGCACGCTGTTCCACTCCTCGACGAACTACTCCCTGGACGAGTACTGCGGCGACTGCGTCTTCAATATCAAGGACGTCTGTGACGAAGAGAACGTGCCGCACCCGAACATCGTTTCCGAATCGGGACGCGCGATCGTCGCGCACCATTCGGTGCTGCTTGTCCAGGTGTTCGGAACCATCGAGAAAACGAAGGCGGAGTACGATCTGTCCGTCAAGGACAACGACCACAAGTGGATCAAGCAGCTTGCCGAGGTGAAGGATTACATCCGGGTGAATCCGCGCGTCGCGCTTCACGATGCGCTGCAGCTCAAGGAAGAGTCGCAGAACGCGTTCGAACTCGGGATCCTGGATCTGAGAACGAAGGCGAAGATCGAAACGTTCTACTGGGCGATCGTCGAGGAAATCTCGGATTACTTTACGAACCGCGCCGCCTCCGATGAAGAGGACGAAGAAGTGATGCCCGAGGAAATATCGGAGCTCGTCCCGCATTTGGCGGATCAGTATCTTTGCAATTTTTCGGTTTTCCAGAGCCTGCTCGACCATTGGGCCCTGGGACAGATTTTTCCGATCATGCCCGTGCACCGCTTGAACGAGCGCCCATCGATGCAGGGGACGTTGTGCGACATCACCTGCGACTCCGACGGGAAGATCAACCGTTTTGCCGATATCCGGGACGTCCGCAAGACGCTGCCGCTGCATCCGCTTCACAACGGCGATCCCTATTACATCGGGATGTTCATGACCGGCGCCTACCAGGACATCATGGGCGACCTGCACAACCTTTTCGGGCGTGTGAACGAAGCGCACGTGTTTCTGGATCCGGACGAAGACTCCGGTTTTTACATTGAAGAGACGATCAGCGGCAATACGATCTCGCAGGTTCTGGAACTCACCCAGTACTATCCGAACGACCTTCTCCGCAGCATCAAAGAACAGATCAACGAAGCCATCAAATCGGACCGTTTGAAGCCCAACGAAGGAATGCGTCTGCTGGCCGAGTACGAGAAGGGCCTGTCCGATCACACTTACCTGACCTTCGCCAACGGCCGCCCATCACAGTAAGATAGGCGCATGGAAGTACGACTGTTCCCCAATGCAACCCGTCCCGGCGCCGGCCTGAAGCCGCGCCGCGAAAGCTTGCGCCCGTTGCTCCCGCAACATGCGCGCCACTGTCCTGTGCTCGAAGCGGGCAGCGCCGTGGGTTTCTTCGTTTACCCCGCGCTGGAACCGAACGAATCGTTTCACATCGAATACCAGGGCGAAGGCCGCTACGGCTTCGTGTACATGATCCAGACGCCCGGCGGGAAGTGGGAAGGCGTGTTCACGGTCGGCATCCAGCTTCCGATCGGCACCATCGGCATGATGAAAGAAGAAGTCACCTTCGTGGCCAAGAAGCCCCCGGTCTCGGCGGAAGCCGCGAAGAGCATCATGCGGGCGTTCGTCGTACCGGAAGACTGCGGTACGCCTCCCGGCGCGATCGCGCTCCGCGGCGCGTGGAATTTCCGGACGCCGCCGGGTTGGGATACCGTGTACTCGCCGATCTTCAATATGATCGACAGGCCGGTTGCGCCGGCCCTGGTGGTTCGCGTCGAAACGGACTGGTACGCCCACGATACCGAATTCCGCTATGTGCTGCAGCCCGGCGAGGGAATTCCCGGAGCTCACAGCTTACCGCTCGGCCAGGTGTTCTTCATACCTCGAGAAGAAGTCACGATGACGGACTGCACGAAGGAGGAGATCGCCGAGATCCGCAAGTCCGCCGAAGAGTTTTTTCTCGAAAAGGCGAAGCACAAGATCTCGACGCCGACCGGCGTTCAATATAGTCCGCACTACATTCGTCTCAGCCGCGAACAGCAGGACAAAGACAAGAAGTAATCATCGCTGTTCCAATAAAACGAAATCGCGGAGAAGCGTTTTCCCCTCCTCGACGAGGAGGGGTGGCGCGAAGCGCCGGGGTGGTATTCAGGAAATGGATTTTGTTGAACGAACCGCCCCGCCGCTTCGCGGCACCCCGCCTTGGCCAAGGCGGGGAAAAGTCCCCGTCCTGCGGCTCACTGTCTCAAGTAAAACCGATACCTTCCCACCGGGTCACTTCAGGAGTGTCAAGCGCCGGTTGCAGGAGAAGCGTTTTCGTGCGGCGACTCCACTGTGCATCCGCGCCTATTCCGGTTTGAACCGGAACCCTTCGATTTCAAACGGTCCTGTGCCGCCTGGGATATCGGAATAAAGAATGTAGCGGCCGCTATGAACGGGAATGAAACGTTCGAGAGCGCGATGAAAGCGCCCACCGGGAAGCATGATCCACAGTACTCGTGCGGAATGGGGGAGCGTGATGGTGGATTGTTCGGTATCCCGAACGTCCTTGTTCCGCACAAGGCGAATTCGACCGGCGCTGTCGCGCGGCTGATTGTCCATCAGGACCCATAGCGGTTGCTCGCGCAGGTAGTAACTCACAACGCGCCAGTTGATGAAGTCGAACTCCCTTTCAGTTCCGTCCAGAGCGATGACCACGGTCGGACGGTCGGGAGCGCGCAGGTGCGATAGCTCATCCAACGACACCTCGGTCATGTCTTCCCACCAGCGCAGCCGGTCTTGTGACGTCTCGAAGGTTCCGAACGCGATCGAATTGCGGAGGGAAACCAGTCCTTTTTGCAGCACAGAAGCTCCAGGTGGGGCGGCGTGAGCCATCGGTACGAAGTTCAGGAACAGCGCGGCGTTGATGCTCAATGCCGCGACGAGAATCGCGTCCCGGTACTTTCCCATGCGGCTGGTTAGTTTTGCGCCCAGCAGACACAGCACGGGTGTGGCGAACAGCGTGTGTCCGGGAGCAGCGATATGAAAAAGCAGTTGGGCGGCGAGGCCGGGGACGAGCCACACCAGGAGGAAGGCCCAGGGCACTCCTTTCGCCGAAAGGTTGCGGCGACCGATGATCGGAGCCCAGACCCAGCCGACGACGGCCATCAGGTTCCAGACCACCAGTCGACTGGCGGGACGAAGCCACGTTCGTATCGACTCGGCAAAAAGAATCGAATCCTGACGCGACTGATCCTGCAGGTACGCCGCGACGATCCTGACGGTCGAACCGATTCCGCCCATCGCGTGAACGACGGTTCCAAACCACAACATCGAGAATCCGGAGATGATCAGGCCCCCCTTGCCCAGTTCTTTCCATGACCGCGTGGCCATCCACGTCGATATCGCCCACAGCGGCAGTAGATAGGCCAGCAAATCAGGCCGGAAACCGATCCCGATTCCGAGTGCGAGTGCGCCCCAAAAGACAAACCGTTTCTCTCCATTCCAACTTCGCCAGGCGCAGTAGGCCACCAGCACCGAAAAAACCGCGAGCCACGGCCGAAGTGGAGTTCGCAATCGTGAAAACCAGAAAACCGGATTGACGATCAGCAAAGTGGCAGCCGCGAACGCGACCCATCTGGATACCATTTGCTTCGCGAGCAGATACAAAACGCCAACAGCCACACTCGCGGCGAGTGTCGAAATGATCCAGAACGTGATTTCAGGCGCCGGACTGAAGTAATTGACCAGACGGGATAACCCCACGAACAGCGGATATCCCGGCGGCTGCGGCTGATGGTGAAGGGGGTCGAACGATTCGAGCGCATATGCCAGGTTGACGGTGTCCGTCCACAAGAAGGTTGGCGTCCACGCAAATCTGGTGAGCAGCACCATGGTGAGGACGACGGACAAATAAATGACGTTGGAAGGGTTGGCCGCCTCATTTTCGGGCGACAAAAGGCGCTTCATGCAGTGTCCTCGTGAGGGCGCGTACGCTACTACGGACGATCTCGAAATTCAATCCTGTGTTCAGGGTACTTTCAGGGTACTGGATCGTCCGGGCCGCAGAGCCTTCAGATGCCGGGGATGAGCAGTGTCGAAAGAGCGTTGATGACGGCTCTCGGAAGATGACCGAGAGGGATCCATTGAATGACGGGCCCGGCGACCGGGAATGTCGCGGCCTCGTAGATCGCCGCACGGTGATGGCGCGGGTAGACGCGCATCAGAAAGGAGCGCAGCATTTCCAGACCTTCGCGGTTTGTTTCGGCGCCGTCGTCCGCGGTTCTGCCGATCATCTGTAACTGGAGCAAAACGATGTTGGTTTTGGGGTTCAGCTTTGGTTTCCGGACGAGCAGCGTTTTTGTTTCCCAGATCTGGCATCCGAGGCCCGGATCGACGCCGATGTCCGCGAAGAGGCAATCGATTGCGGACAGTCCGGGAAAAATCCGCGTTTTGAACCCTTCACGTTTGGCCAGCCGCAGGGATTCGCGCGTGGGATACACGCAGATGGTGGGATGGCCTGAAAACGCGACACACACGTCCGTTCCGGCCCGGACCGATGCCATGATCTGGCGGACCATGGCATCACAACATTCCGCCACGGACGCCCCGGGCTTCCAGGAATCGGCGAGGGACGTGGAGTTGGGATGCACCGCGCGAATCCAGGCTGTGGTCAACGGATCGTAGACCAGGTGATAGAGCTTGTCCGACTGTCCGATGGCCGACAGGACTTCCGGCGTCACCTGCGCGGCGGCCCGGTAGCCGAGACCGACGACGGTCAGCGCACCTTTGCGCTTCATGACATCCCGAGTCGTCTGGCCATCCTGTCGTCCCAGCGAGGCTCCTTCGATGGAGGAATAAACAGGGTCGTGGCGATGGTAACGTCCGCTTTCGGAAGGCGCGCAATCGAAATTCTCAGGATGATGGGATCGCACACCGGAAAATGGGGGGCGGTGTACAGCGTGATCCGGTGTTTCGGCGGGTACTTCTTCGACAACACTTCGGACAGGACCTGGAGCGCGCTTCGATTCCAGAGCGCCGATGTCTCAAATGTCGAAACGCCGATCGCTCCAGCCTGATAGAGAATGAGCGCGCAACTCGGATCGGTTTTCGGCTTTTGGACGAGGAAGCCTGTGGCTTCGAAAATCTGGCAGCCGTCGCTGGGATCGAAACCCAGATCGGCAAACAGGCAATCCTGTGCGGAAATTCCGGGAAGCATACGGGCCGGGACGCCTTCTTTTCGGGCGCGCCGGATCGCTTCGTGCGTGGAATGGGCAAACACGCCGGGATGGCCGTAGAACGCGACACACACATGCAATCCGGTTCGTACGGGAGCCAGGATGCGATCGACGATCTCGTTGTAAGTGTCGGTTCGGGATTTGCCGGGGGCGTAGGAATCGGTAAGGTTTTCGGCGGAGGGATTCAATCCCGCGAGCCAGGTTTCGGTGACGACATCCGCAACCAGGTAGAAGAATTTATCGGCGGCTTTGATGCGAGCCAGGGATTCCGGTGTGATCTGCGAGGCAATGCGGTATCCCGTACCGACGACCGTCAAAGAACCGGGCTTCTTAGAGCTACCTGGTTGCGAAACACCCATCTACTTCTTTTTGGCGGCCTTTTTCTTGGCGGTCTTCTTTTTCTTTTTCGCGGTCTTCTTCTTTTCGTCGGTCATATGTGAAACGTGGGGCTGTCCCAGTTCTTTGCGGAGCGCGTTCGGATTGCGGCTGAGCACCGCCTTTCTTTCGGTGGCCGAAAGTCCGGCTGCATCCATTGTTCCGGCCGGATCGGTCTCAAACTGCTCGAGGCTGTGAGAATCGGTCGACAGTTTGATGAGAAAATCCGTCAATCGTTTTGCCATGGAACCTCCTGTTAGTGTGAAAAACCGTGGCGATGCTATCGGTAAAAGAAGGAGACGGTCAATGGTTAGTTGTTGGCCGAGAGAAGCCAGATATCCGCTTCGCGCTGCAAAAGACTGAAGTAGAGGAATCGATTGTCGGGACTGGGCTCCCCGACTCCATAAATCGTATGGGGCGGCATTTCGTAAAGCTTTCGTGTTCGCCTGGTCACGCGATCCGCGATGAAGAGCCTTCCATTGTCTTCGTAGACCAGCCGGCGATTGTCGTTCAGCCAGACCGGGAGCCAGCCGGAATCGGAGAGGATTTCGAACTGTCCGGTTTCCACCGAATAGATCGCCACTCCCACACTGGTCGTCATGCCGGGACGGCGCGATCCGGCGATCCACTTGCCGTCCGGCGACCAGGACCATGGATTGAAATGCTCGTCCGGATTGCCGAGCCGGGGCAGCTTCTTCTCGTTGCCCGGTTTTCCCACTTCAATGATGCGCGCGCCCTCTTCGGCACAGAAAATCGCCAGCCGGTTTCCATCCGGCGCCCAGATGGCGCGCGTCAATTGATGGTTTTCGGGTTCATGCGTGACCTGGGTCAATCCGCTGCCGTCGGGCCGGACGAGCCATGCCTGGTAGTTGCCGCTGCGGTTGGAGTAAAACGCGATCCAGGAGCCGTCCGGCGACCATCGGGGTACGCGGTCCTTGTAGGCATCATTGGTGAGTTGCCGTTCGCCGGTGCCGTCGGTGCGAATCACAAAAATGTCTTCCTGCTGTCCCCAGGACGCGTAGGTCACCCACTGGCCGTCAGGCGACGCGTTCGGGTCTCTGCCCGGGCGCAGACTCCTGCTGAGCGGCGCCGGGATTCCGGAAACGGTTTCGGTCTTCGGATCGAACGCGATGCGGTGCACGTTATCCGTGACGTTTTGTTCGACGTAGGCAATCTGGCGGCCGTCGGCCGAAACGCTCGGATGTTCGCGATGGGCGTTTCCTCCGCCGGTCGTCACCGCTTCGGGAGCGGCGAGCGGCTGCCCGGTTGTCTCGTTGATCCGGACGCGCCACAGATTCAGATTGCCGCCCCGGTCGCTCGAGAAATAGAGGTAGTTTCCATCCGGGGACCAGACCGGGTTCCAGCTTAGCGAGGCGTCCTTCGTGACAGCGACCGGTTGAGTGCCGTCGGGAAGCATCGTGAAGACATGACGCTGCCCTCCATCCTTGGCCCAATAGGCGATCCGCCGGCCGCGCGGGGACCAGGCGGGCTGGACGGCATCGTGGTCGCCGATCTTTCTGCTCTTGCCCGTCGTCACGTCCACAACCCACAGGGCGCTGTCGCCGGGGTTGCGATCGTTGGGACTGTCCAGAATGCTTTCAGTCGTGAACGCGATCTGTTTGCCGTCCGGGCTCCATGTGGGATTGAACCCGAAATCGGTCAGTCTCCGGGCAGACTCCCCGGTTGCCCCCATCACGAAGATTCCACCGCCCTCGCGCTCGGACCGGAAAGCAATGCTTTCCCCATTTGGCGAGAGCGCCGGTTGGATATTGTCCGT
>JAHFTY010000305.1 GCA_023265365.1 Acidobacteriota bacterium | reverse complement strand
AACAGTCTCGTCCAGGCGGCTCAGCAGAACGGCGTGGCGAACGTGCCCACGGTCACAATCCCACAGGTTCCGATCGTGCCGCCTGTTGCTTCCGCAAGCTAAACGCGGATCAAGTTAAGAATACACTCAGGCCCGGGAGGCACTCTCCCGGGCCTGAGTGTTTCCGCCTATCCTTTTTGATCTTGTGATACGGCTTTCTTTCAAAAGAGAGGGCGGCAGTCCCTTGGATGACGGGCGATCCATTGGTTGAGGTGGGTTGGCTGGTGGTTTTCAGAGTGGGTTGTCGCCTGGTTAAATGGGACGAGGTGAGGCCAACACGGATCGGCGTCGGGCCTGCCGCTTGCCGGACATCCAGGCAGAGGTTCTTGTGAGGGAGAATGGACCATCGCATTGCGGCCGGTTAAGGCACGTTGCGCTCCGCCAGAGAATCAAAAAGTTAGGTTTGGATTGTCCGCCTTTGTCGCGGTGTTCGCGATTTTTAGTCGGGGATTCAGCGGATTTATCGGACGGAACCACCCCGGCGCTTCGCGCCACCCCTTATAGTCGTCGAGGCGAACAGGTTTCGTCAGGCGATTCGGTTTCCCCGCTTCGTTGATGAGGGGAAATTGTTGAGCATGGTGACGAAATCTTTGGCGTCGTAGCCGGAGGGGATGACTGCAGTTCCCAGTTCTCGCTCCACGTCTTTGATCGTGAGGTCGTCCAGGAACAGGCGCTCGTCTCCGATCATCGATTCCGAGGGTAAGACCACGAAGTCGCCGTGGACCTTTCCTTTGAGCGCGGCGATGAAGTCCCGGCCTGTCAGCAGGCCTGCCACTCCAATCCCGGCTCCCCAGAATGCGCTTTCCACCGCCACCGTCTTCAGGTCCATTCCTAACTCGTCCACGCACTGTTTCAGATAAGGATGAAAGACCTTACCCGTGGCCACCGTTCCATGGATTCGCGGGTTGGTTTTTTTTGGCGCTTTGGCGAACTGCGTGAGGAATGTCCGAACCATGCCCACACCGTTCTCAATCTGCGGGAAATCCGAGTAGTGGCTCTTGGGCGGAAGTTCGGCGCCGGCCATGATGTAGATCTCGTCGCCGAGGAACGCGAACGGCGTATCGATCCGTTTCTTGAATTGTTTCTGAATCGGCGTGATGTGAGCGATCGTTTCCCTCGCGATTTCCGGCGTGAACGCTTTCAGGGCCTGCAGATTCTTTCGATGGTCCGTCATGCCCAGCGGCACGATGGCCACCGAAGACACGGACGGGTGAAACTTCACAAGATCGCTGATCGTGCGATCCAGCGCAGCTCCGTCGTTCAGGCCCGGACACAGAACGACCTGGCAATGCAGCTGGATTCCCGCTTTCGTCAGCCGCTCCATCTTTTCCATCAGGCCGTCATATTCCGGAATGCCCAGGAGTTTCGCGCGCAACTCCGGTTCGGTGGCGTGCACGGATATGTATAAGGGCGAGAGCCGCTGCTCGATAATGCGCGCCAGTTCTTCCTCGTGGACGTTCGTCAACGTGAGGTAATTCCCGAATAGGAACGAAAGCCGGTAGTCCTCGTCCTTGATATGCAGCGATCGGCGCACCTTTTTCGGATTCTGGTGCACAAAGCAGAAGACGCACTGGTTGGCGCACGTCATGGGCTCGATCGGTTCGAACTCCAGCCCGAAGGACTCCCATTCACGCCTCACAAACGTAATCTTGCGGTCCTGCGTCTGGATCGAAGTCCGGCGCCCGATCGCCGCGACCTGGTACTGGAAATCGATGATGTCGATGAGAGGCTTTCCGTTCAGCTCCTGGATTTCGTCGCCGGGCTTCAACCCGATTCGTTCCGCCACAGATCCGGGATCCACGCTCAACACACGCAGTTTCTGAGGTTCGCCCGATCGATTGGCCGGCGCGTCGCGGTATTCGTGAATCGCTTTCTTGACGTATGCAGAGGATGAGAATTGTTGTTTCATACCACCCCGGCGCTTCGCGCCACCCCTCCTCGTCGAGGAGGGGAAACCAACCAACCAACCAACCAACCAACCAACCAACCAACCAACCAACCAACCCAAACAGCCAACAGTTTCCCCTCCTCAACGAGTCTCAACGAGGAGGGGTGGCGCGAAGCGCCGGGGTGGTGGTCTATTTCAGAACCAAAACCTTCGTGACCAGGTAATGCAGACCCGAGAACGCGGTCATGAAGCCGGTCATGAAGTACAGCATTTGTAGCTCAGCCACCGGAGCGCCACGCCAGTTGCAGAACAGCACGGCAAAAACGGTGGCCACCTGGAGGACCGTGCTCGCTTTCCCATAAGGCGATGGCGGAAAGGTGCGGACGCCGGCCATCAGGACGAGAACGAGCGTGAAGATGAAGATGAAGACGTCGCGCGAAATCATGACGATCATGAGCCAGCGCGGGATCATGTTCGCGAATTCCATCTGCGGCAGCGAGAGGATCACCACGGACGACGTCATCAGCAGCTTGTCTGCAATCGGGTCCAGATACGCACCCACCGTGGTTTTCTGGCCGAAACGTCTTGCGATCAGCCCATCCAGGACATCGGTGATTCCGGCCGCGACGAAGATGGTCAGGGCCCACCCCGTCGATCCGTAGACGAGCAGGATGATAAACACCGGAACGAAGACGATCCGCAGCATGGTGAGCTGGTTCGCCGTCGTGAGTACGGCCGAGGAGCGATCGTCTTGTTCAACGGAAGTCGACATCAGTTCACAGTCAGGGGAACCTTTACATCCACAACCTGACGGGAGCAGAACCCATCCGCCTTCGAGCAGAAGAAGTAAACCAGCTTTCCTGGAATCTCGTACCGCCCCGCCTTCGACGCGGTGACCGGCACTTTCAGCGTCGGCAGGTCGACGTAATATTCATCCTTCGACTTCGGATCGTTCGGATCCGAGACAAAGTCCGTCTTGTCCAGCTTCAACCCCGGCACCGGAGTCAGTTTCAGGCTGACGGGAGGCGTCTTGTTGATGGCGTATCCCTTCATTAAATTAAAGGATACGATCACCGAGCCTTTCCTGCCCGCGGCGAGCGGCGCGGCCGGCTTGTAATCGGGCGTCATGACCTGCGGCAGGCCTCCGCCGGGGGCGCTCAACTGGCTGAAAAGAAGCATCATTCCGAGGATCGTTGTCAACATTGGGGATCGTCTCCAGGTCGTCTAAGGAACACAATGTGCTAAGAATACTACCATGAAAATTATCAACGTCGTGGGCGCCCGGCCCAACTTCATGAAGATCGCCCCGATTGTCGAGGCGATGACGAGAGCCCCCGCGCTCACACAGGTCCTCGTCCACACGGGCCAGCACTACGACGCCTCGATGTCGGATGTCTTCTTCACCGATCTCGGCATCCCCATGCCCGATATCGATCTCGGCGTCGGCTCCGCCAGTCATGCTGAGCAGACGGCTCGCGTCATGATCGAGTTCGAAAAGGTTTGCCTTCGTGAGAACCCCGGCCTCGTCCTCGTGGTGGGCGATGTGAATTCCACGATGGCCTGTTCGATCGTCGCATCCAAGCTGCTGATCAAGGTGGCGCACGTCGAGGCCGGGCTCCGCAGTTTCGATCGGACGATGCCCGAGGAAATCAATCGGCTCGTCACCGACTCGATTGCCGATTTGTTGTTCACCACCAGCCGCGACGCCGATGAGAATCTTCTTCGCGAGGGAGTGGACCCACGCAAGATCCACTTTGTCGGCAACGTCATGATCGACACCCTGCTGAAACATCGCGAGAAGGCCGCTTCGTTGAACATGCTTTCCCAATTCGAGATTGAACCCGGCAAGTTCGCGCTCGTCACGCTGCATCGGCCTTCGAATGTGGATGATCCTGTTGTGTTCGGCGAAATCCTCGGCGCGCTCCAGGAGATTTCTTCGACGATGCCCGTGTTGTTCCCGATTCATCCGCGCACACGGAAGCGCGCCGCTGAGTTTGGATTTAACCTCGATGGGATTCGCGCGGTCGATCCGCTGGGGTATCTGGAGTTTTTGAATCTGGCGACGAATGCCGCAGTTGTCTTGACTGATTCCGGCGGGCTTCAGGAGGAGACCACCATCCTCCGCGTGCCTTGTTTGACTCTTCGGCATAACACGGAGCGTCCCGTCACGATTTCGCACGGCACCAATATCATGGTGGGTCCCTCCGCCCCCCGCATCCTTTCCGCCTTCAATCGCATCCTTTCCGGCGATTGGAAACCCGCCGGCCCCCCCGAACTCTGGGACGGCCATGCCGCCGAACGCATTGTCGATGTGTTGGCGAGCCCCCCCCTCCAATAAAGTGAGATCGACGCAAAGCGTTTCCCCTCCTTTCCCCGCCTTGGCCAAGGCGGGGTGCCGCGAAGCGGCGGGGCGGTTCGTTCAACAAAACAATTCTTGAACAGCACCACCCCGGCGCTTCGCGCCACCCCTCCTC
>JAHFTY010000304.1 GCA_023265365.1 Acidobacteriota bacterium | reverse complement strand
GAGATCACGATGATTCCCAAAGGTTCGGGCTCGGAGAATATGAGTTTTCTCAGAATGGGTCTGCCTTCGGAGGGTGTGGAGGGCATCAAGCGGTTTGTTGTCGAATCGGTCTTTAACTCCGGGGGCAATGCGTGTCCGCCGACAATCATCGGCGTCGGGATCGGGGGAACAGCCGATCTGTGCGCGAAACTCGCGAAGGACGCCATCGTCCGGCCGCTCGGAACCCGCAATCCCGATCCGGAAGTGGCGGCACTCGAAGATGAGCTTCTGGAGATGGTCAACAAACTGGGAATCGGACCAATGGGACTTGGCGGTAACACGACGTGCATCGGCGTCAACGTCGAGATGGCATACACGCACATGACGCTCAATCCGGTTGCCGTCAACACCCAGTGCTGGGCCGCCCGCCGCGCCGTCGCCCGGCTGTGGCCGGATGGAGAAGTGAAGATAGGGCATTGATGGAACATCACTTCGTTCTTCCGACGACAGCCGCCATGATGCGAACTCTGCATGCCGGAGATACGGTTTTTATTTCCGGTCCGCTTTTCGGCATCCGCGACGCGACGCAAATCCGGATCTTCGACAAGGGGATTCCTCCTCCGGCCGATCTTGCGGGCCACTTCGTCATCCATACGGCGCCCAACGTGAAGAAGCTTCCGAACGGCCGGTACGAAAAGATCTGCATCGGGACGACCACCAGTACACGCATGGAACGCTTCAGCCCACCGCTCATCTCCCGTTATGGGGTGAGGGGCATCATCGGAAAAGGCGGACTTCTGGAATCCAGCACTGCCGCGATGGCGGAGCATGGCGCCTGCTATCTTTCCATTGTGGGCGGTGCAGCCGCGCTGGAAACAACGCAGATCGAAGAAATTGAAGAAGTCTATTGGGAGGATCTTCTTCCCGAATGCCTCTGGAAATTCCGGGTCAGGGATTTCGGCCCCCTGCTGGTCAGCATTGATTCTCACCGGCGCAATCTCTATCTCGACGTCAAAGCCGCGGCCAGGACGCGGCTGGACGAAATTCTGGGGAAATGATCGGCACCTACGAAGTCGTTGAGACGGACTTGCTGATCCTTGGAGGCGGAGGCGCAGGTCTGCTGGCCGCCATTCATGCGCACGACAATGCGCCGGACCTCGACATCACGGTCGTGGTGAAAGCGTTGTTTGGGAAAGGGGGCTGCACCCGGCTGGTGCAGGGAGGATACAACGCCGCTCTGGACGCCGCGGACTCCGTCGAGCGGCATTTCGAGGACACGATCAAGGCGGGAAGCTTCATCAACGATCGGGAACTCGCCTGGCTGCTGGTGAGCCGCGCGCCGGCAGTTGTCGACGAACTGGAGAAGCGGCACGGCTGCTACTTCGACCGGCATCCGGACGGCCGCATTCATCAGAAAGCGTTTGCCGGCCAGTCGTTCGATCGGACGGTGCACAAGGGCGATTTGACCGGGATCGAGATCATGAACCGGCTCACCGAACAGGTCTTCAAACGGGCACCGCGCATCCTCGAAGAACACCGGGCGCTGGACCTTCTCACCGATTCGAACGGATCCGTTTGCGGCGCCGTTCTCCTGGATATCCGCACCGGCCGCTTCGTTGCGGTGAACGCACGAGCCACGCTGCTCGCCACGGGCGGTGGCCCGAACATGTACCGGATCGCCGCCGCCGCCGCCGACAAGGCGTGCGACGGCATCGCGATCGGTTACCGGGCCGGCGCCGAGCTGATGGACATGGAGATGGTGCAGTTTCATCCAACCGGGTTGATCGCTGCGGATTCGAGAATGACCGGCACCGTCCTCGAAGAAGGACTGCGCGGAGCCGGCGGCCATCTGTTCAACGGCCGGGGCGAGCGATTCATGGAGCGTTACGATGCGGTGCGTCTCGAGCGGTCCACCCGGGATGTGGTGGCGCGAAGCAGCTATCTCGAAATCCGGGCGGGCCGCGGCAGTCCGAACAACGGGGTCTTTATCGATGTGTCGCATCTCGGAGCTGAATTCGTCATCCGGAATTTCCCCGGAATGGTGAAGCGATGCAGCGATATGGGGTTCGATCTGGCGCGAAAGCCCGTGGAGGTGTCGCCGACCGCGCACTTCATCATGGGCGGCCTCTGCATGGATACCGAAACACGCTCGCGGCTGGACGGCCTTTTCGTCGCCGGAGAAGACGCCGGCGGCGTCCATGGAGCGAACCGGCTCGGCGGTAATGGCGTCGCGGAGTCGACCGTGTTCGGATGCGTTGCGGGTGACACGATCCCGAGTCTCATTTCCCGCCTTCGCAAGGTATCGGACGCGCAAATCGAACAGATCGCCATGGAAGCGCTGGCTCCCTTGACCCGGAACGGCGGCGAGAGCGTCTTCGAGATTAAGGCCGAAATGCAGAACCTGATGTGGGATAAGGTCGGGCTCGTGCGCAACGGTCCGGATCTGCAAGCAGCGATGGGAGAACTCGAAAGTCTGACGGAACGTTTGGAACGCGCGTCCATCCGGAGTTTCAGAAAATACAATCTCGAGTGGCAGGAATATCTCAATCTGAAGAACTTCCTGCTCGTTTCGAGGCTGGTCGCCCTCAGCGCTCTGGCGCGCGAGGACAGCCGGGGCTCGCACTACCGGTCGGATTTTCCAGGCGCGAACGACGAGCGGTTCTTGAAAAACGTCTATATCGGACCCGGTCAAAAGGTCGAACTGCGCCCGGTCCGGGAAAGGCATTCGTGATTCCGGTGTCAGTGGTGCCTGACACCGGTTCCGGAGGAATGGCATGAACTGGAGGGAAACGCCGGGCGGCATGTGGGCCTGGATCGGCCAGCGGTTTTCGGCGGTGTTTGCGCTGGGGCTGGTGCTCTATCACTACTTCTTTCCGTGGAATCTGCACGCTCAGAATCTGCTGATCCTGTTCGTGGCGTTTCATGCGCTGCTCGGACTGCGCGTCATTTTGATCGACCTGGGAGTGCTCGGCAGGAAATGGAAACGGTAACACTGAGGATCGCGCGGCACGATCCCGAGACGAAAACGTCGTCGTGGGCGGAATACCGGGTCGAGGTGCGCGAAAAAACCACGGTGCTCGATTGTCTGGACCGCATCCAGCGGACGGAAGATTCATCGCTAGGATTTCGCTATGCCTGCCGCGTCGGAATGTGCGGTTCCTGCGCGATGGTCGTCAATGGCCGCGACCGGTGGACGTGCCGGACGCTGGTTCGGGATCTGAAAGCGCACCGGATCACTCTTGAGCCGCTTCGAAACATGCCGGTGATCCGCGATCTCGCCGTGGATTTTAAACCCCTCTGGCAGAAATACCGTCAGATCCAACCCGCGTTCGAGCCCGCCCGAGGCGAACGTGTGATGAAGGCCGAAGCCCGCCGTCGGCGGGAACGGATCGAACCGAATCTGCAGTGCATCAGTTGCGGCATCTGCTATTCGGCCTGCGGCTACGTCGCGTCGGATCCGCAGTACCTGGGACCGCATGCGCTGAATCGCGCATTCACCTCCATCGGAGATCCCCGGGACGGTGCGGGCAATGAGCGCCTGGACATCGTCGACAATGAACACGGATGCTGGAAGTGTCATGTGCAGACGAACTGCACGGAGATGTGTCCGATGGAACTGAGCCCGTCCGCCGGCATCCAGCACTTGAAGCTCGCCATCCTTCGCCGGCGCATGTTGAATCCGACGCGGCGGAAGTTTGCTTATTCCATGGTCGGGGCTGCCGTCGCCGCGGTGAGCGCCTATGTGGCGTACCAGCCGAAGGAGTGGGTGGCGGCCGGCCCCGTGGAGGCTCTTCCGTCCGATAACTTCACGCTCATCGGCAAGGACGGCAAGCGCGCCTATGTCCGGCGGCTTGCCGGCAGCGAGGTGGAAGCGGTGTCACAGCGATGTACGCATCAAGGCTGTCGTGTAATCTGGAATGGCCCTGCACAAGAATTCCAGTGTCCCTGCCACCGCGGTCTCTTTGATTCTGCCGGCGTTCCCATTGCCGGTCCTCCCGTACGCCCGCTGGAGCGATATCCGACGCGGATCGTTTCCGGCGTCGTCGAAGTTTTTCTGAGTTAGCTAGTCGCTCTGCGGAGCCGCGAGTTTTTTAACGGCACGCTGGATGTCCGAGGCAGCGGACTCGAAAGGTGCGTTCGGGGGAAAATACAGCGGCGGTCCAAACTTGATTCGCGCCGGACCGCGCTTCGGCCGGTTGTGGTGGATGGAGTACACGTCATAGAGTCCCTCGATGTGTACCGGGACGACCGGAACCCGAAGCTGTACGGCCATCATTCCGATGCCCGGCCGGAAGGCATGCATCCGTCCATCGGGTGTGCGGCGGCCTTCCGGATAGACCAGCGGACAAAAGCCGCGGCTCACCAGCTCGGCCGTGTATTCCAGCGCTTTCTTCATTCCCGCCATTTCCTGGGGCAGCGGATATGCATTGA
>JAHFTY010000150.1 GCA_023265365.1 Acidobacteriota bacterium | reverse complement strand
ATGGGCTCGAGCGGCTTCTGCGCCCGGATCTGCTCGCGATACTTCCGGATGTCATCGCGGAATTCGGACGATTTCAGCTTCTCGCTTTCGCTGGACGCGGCATCCGGAAGCAACGCCAGGACGCGGTCCATCAACACGAGAAGGCCGGCTCCCTGTCCCTGATTCAACCCAAGTTCAATGATTTGATCGTTCACAATCGCGGTATCGGCACCGTGACCGCGGGACTTTACGAATTCAGGATGCTCACCGGATCGACACGCGTCGCCCGGCGCGCAGGCAGAACACAGGCGGCGACTCCGACCGCTCCGAGAACGAGCGCCACCGAACCCATGACGACGGGCTCCATCGGCCGGACGCCGTAGATCTGACTTTCGACGGCATGCCTCAGCGATACGGTGCCGGCAACACCGATCACGAATCCGGCGGCGACGAGCCACATGCCTTCGCGCAGCACCAGCCGGAAAATCTCGCCCGCGCCGCCGCCGAGCGCCATCCGGATTCCGATCTCGCGTGTGCGTTGGGCGACGATATAGGCGAGCACCCCGTAGATTCCAATCGCGGAAAGGAACAACGCGACGCCGCCGAAAGCCAGCGCCAGCATCATCGAGGCGCGCCTGGGAAGAAGCGAAGAGTTCGTCCGTTCGTCCATCGTTCCCACTTCATACAGCGGAAGCTCCGGATCGATTTTCGCGATCTCCGCCCGCACCGCCTTCAGTACCGCGGCCGTGTCACCATTCGTCTTGATGGCGAACGTGCCGCCGCGCCGCGGGGCCTGGTCCCAGGCGAAGTAGTACGCGCCGGCGTTGTTCCCGCTGCCGTCAAGATCTTCGAGGCGGACTTCATGTACGACACCGACGACGTGGAGCCAACGCGTCTTCTCGTTCACCCTCAGAAGATCTTCCGGATTGTCGGGCAGGTACATGCGCCGGCCGATCGGATCCTGGTCCGGCCAGAATTTCTTCGCAAGCCTTTCGTCGACGATCACAGCCGGCTGCGCGCCGTTTGCGTCGCGATCTTCGAAATAGCGGCCGCGAATGAGAGCAATATTCATCGCTTCGAAATAGCCCGGCGTCACCGTCGACTGTCGCGGCGATACCAGGGACTCTCCGGGTTGCATCTGGTAGCCCTCGGCCAGAATCACGCTGTCGTTATAGCTGCCGCCGAACGGTATCGTGGTCGTCGCGCCCGCCGCCATTACGCCGGGAACCGAACGGACCGCGACAATTGCGCGCGCCATGAAGGAACGGACGTCCTTATCGTCCGCGTAACGCGATGCCGGGATGTTCGTGGACGCCGTGATCACGCCTTCCGAACGGAAGCCCGGATCAACGGAGAGCAACCGCTGGAAACTGGCGAACAGCAAACCCGCCCCGATCAACAGCACAAAGGCAAACGCCACCTGGGCGACGACCAGCGCTCGCCGGACAGCGCGGGCAGCGCGGCCGCCGGTTCCCCCGCGCCCTTCTTCACGAAGGACCCTGTGGAGGTCGGCTTTCATCACGGTTCCGATGGGTACAATGCCGATCAACACACCGACAAGCACCGAAAGCGCCAGCGTAAACACAACAACGGCAGCGTCGATATGAACTTCTCCTGCGCGGGGAATCTCGTTTAGACCGATCGCGACAAGGGCCCGCAGAATCCCCGCTCCCAGACCGATACCGGCAACGCCTCCGGCAACGGTCACGATCACGCTTTCGGTCACGAGTTGTCTCGCCACTCTCAGCCTTGAAGCGCCCAGCGCCATTCGGGTGACGAGTTCCCTGCTCCGAAGACTGGAGCGGGCGAGCACCAGGTTGGCGATGTTCACCGCGCCGATCAACAGAACGAATGCGGCGCCGCCCCACAACAGACAAAGGGTCCCCTTCACGGGGCGGACGAGCATCTCCTGGAGGGGCTCCACGATGGTGTGGAAGCCGGCATTCAGGAGGAGTTGCTTGAACTTTGGAAGACGCTCAAGGTTGGCCGCGTTCAGAGCATCGATCTGCGCCTGGGCCTGCTGCAGCGTCGAGCCCGGCTTTAACCGTCCGATATTGAGAAAACTGTTGCTGTGACGACTGTCGTCCGATTTCTGCCGCGCACTAAACGCGAAGGGAATCCAGAATCGCGCGTCCGGAATCACGAAAAGAAAGTTCCGCGGCATCACCCCAATAATCGTGAACGGCCGGCCGCTCAACCGCAGTTCCCGGCCGATGGCACCCGGATCCCCGCCGTAAAGTTCCTGCCAGAGGCCATGGCTGAGCATCACTTTCTGATTGCGGCCCGGTTCGCCTTCCTCGTCGTTGAACGAACGGCCGATCAGCGGCGAAACCCGCAGAAGCCTGAAAAGCGAAGGCGTCGCATTCATGCCGCGAACGCGTTCGGGCATGCCGTTGATCTCGATCGTGTGGCTTGCGTTGTTGAACAACGCCTGTTCTTCATAAACGGACACGTCCCTCAACCGGTCGTAATAATCCGGAACTCCACTGTAGGAGCCGCGGCCGACGCCGGCATTCGGGTACTGGTTGGACATGACCATGATCCTGCCGGACTCCGGAACCGGCAGGGGCCTCAACAGCACCGCATTGACGATCGTGAAGATCGACGCATTTGCGCCAATACATACCGAGAGCGTCAGAATCGTGGTGATCGTGAATCCGCGATCTTTGAGAAGCAGCTTGACTGCAAATCCGATATCGCGTAACAGTGCGTCCATCGATCTCCTTTACGAATCCTCGTCGCCTAAAGTTCCGCGGCAAAGCAATCGTTCCGCCAAAGACAAAGTCATTGAATGCGCAAGCCCGGATTTCCGGCGCCTGTGCCGCTCCGTCACGGTTGTGCCATCGAATGAGAGCCCCTTTCCGCTTTCCTTCGTCCAAGCTGCGGGATGTCCTATGATGGCGTCATCGTGAAAAGGCTTCGTCTCCCGGTTACGGTATTGGCGCTGTTGCTTTCCGTCACGCTGGACGGGCAGGTGAGGCAGCGTGTTTCTCCGGCGGAAACCGGGGACTTCGGGTCGAAGTTCTTCGAAGACCTGCGGAGTCTTTTCGGCAGGCTTCAGCAGGCCGAACTCGATCGCGCCTTTCAGCGGGCCCGGCCCATTCATTGTCCGGACCTGGTCAGCCAGAGGGGCGAATGGAAGCAGGTGGCCTTTCTGAACGACGACCGCAAACTCGGCGACTGGCACTACGACAGCCTTGCCGAGGTCAAGAACGATCTCGCCTCGTTCGTGTTTTCCGGGGTGTGCCGCAGCGACGACGGTCCGGTGAAGGTCGCCACATCCTATCCGGTCGAAGAGACCTTCAAGCGTTACGCGGAGGGTCGAATCCCCCTCTCGGAAGTGGTGATCAGCGACAACGATCCGGTCACCGCCATGTTCGACCGGTTCGGCGAGACATACACCTTCCAGCTTCCCTATCTCTACCTTGAACGCAAGGACAACCTTGGCGCTCTGTACACCCTCACGCCACCCACCCTGTCCAGCCGCCCGGAACCGGGCGTCGCCGAAGAGTTTCGCTGCAAGGCTCTCAGCGATGCGGAACTGACGTATCGATTCATGCTTTGCCGCACACGAGTCGTCGACCGGGACCCGCGCATTCAACAACAGAAACAGAGGACCTCGCAGCCGCTCGGCAATGCCGCCTACTACATTCTTTCCGACGGCAAGGAAGCGAGTTCCTCCGTGAAGATCTCATTTGGAGATAACGTTGAACCGCCGGTGCCGGTGCCGGCGCCGGCCGCGGCGCCACCCACGAACAAGGGACCGGAATGGCAACCCGCCACTCCGCAGGCCAGGTTGGTGGACATCGGGGGCGACGAGTTCCGCCTGCGATTCAATGAGCAAGCGTGGAGCGGCCGAACCGGGAAAGCGCAGATCATCGCCGGTCAAACCCTTTCCGATTTCGACGGATCGACGCCCGCTGGGGGCCGGGAGTACTGTGTCTGGCGGCCCGTTTCGACGACGCCGCTTCCATCGGACGACTCCATGGTTTTCTGGCTGACCTTCCGGAAGGACGCCGTCACCTCGGCAACCATCGATGTCGAGAACCACACCGGAAAGCGAATCGCCTCACTGCATTGCTTCTTCCCACAAAGCTCGAATCCCGCTGACCTCACCGCCGACCGGCTGACCGCGATTGCCGGCCGCAGCCTCACGCTCGAAGTTCGCTCCCGCTGAATCCAATTTGCCGCTAATACGCAAACGCGGGTTTTTTGTAGCGGACCTGGCCTTCGACCAACGTCAGCAGGACCTTCTCCGGCATCTGGAAACAAAGTTCCGGATTCTGCTGCAATGCGTCGATTGACGGGAGATCCAAGACCACGAGGTCGGCGATCTTGCCGACTTCGAGCGTTCCCTTGAAACCTTCTTCATGGGTCAGGTGGGCGCCGTTGATCGTGTAGGTCCGCAGGGCATCCCTGATATCGACGATCTCCTCCGGTCCATACACCTTTCCGCCGGTCTGATCCTTTCGCGTGAGGAGCGCGTAAAACCCCATCCAGGGATTGTGAGTCGTCACACCGTAGTCCGAGCCCGAGGCGATGGTCACGCCCGCCTTGATGTACGACCGGGCCGGCTGCAGCCGCGCCATTCGGACGTCGCCGATGTTGGTGGCGAAGCCGGTTCCCTGCTGCCAGTTGAAGACGGGATTCGGAACCGCGATGATTCCGTACTTCTTCATGTCCGCGAGCATGTTTGTTTTGGGCTCCATCGGCATGTACGCGTGAATCACGCTCCACCGCGGCGAGAAATTCGGCTGTGTTTTGCGCTTCTCGTCGATCAGCTTCATGTACAGATCCACGACCTGCCGCATCGCCCGATCGCCGGTGGCATGCGTGTGAAGATCCCATCCGTAATCGACGGCAACGCGGTATTGCGCTTCGCGTGCCGCGTCATCCGGCATCACAGGGGCCCCGAGATTCGAACTTCCTTCCAGTTCCATCGAGTGTTCGAACGGCTCGGAGATCCAGGCGCTTCGCGAACCGACTCCGCCGTCGCCATAGAATTTCGTGCCGCGCCATCGCAGGAAGGAATTGCCGAGATTGTTGATCTTCACCGCGTCGAGCCGCTGGCGAATGAAGTCCACACTCTGCGTGTTGAAGGTGCCTTCATGGACCGCGGAAATGCGAAGCGTCACGAATCCGCGGTTGTACGCCTCCTGGTACACGCGCATGTTGTAGCCCATGCGGGACGACGGATCGACGACACTCGTCACACCCAGACGGAGCATTTCGGCCGCACCGGTCTTGATGCTCTGAACGTCTTCTTCAAACGTGTATTGCCGCGGACTCTTCGTCAGAAGCTGCGTGGCGCGCGCTCCCAGAAAGACGCCTGTGGGAACGGAAACATCGCGCGACTGTCCGCCGCCGGTGACGATCCGGCGTTGCTGCCGGAAGATCTTGTCTTCGTAGGTGAAGTTCTCCGGATCTTTCAGCCACCAGGACGGCCAGGTCTCCGGCTTTTCGTCGTTGATGCCCATCAGGCGGAACACTTCGCTGTTCACCGCCGTCCCGCGATACGTTCGGCTTAACTGCACCGGATTCTGAGGGGACACGGCGTCAAGCTGCCACCGCGTGACCATCGCCGGGTATTTGTATTGGTCCCACTTCGAGCCGCGAATCCATTCTCCAGGTGGAATGTTGCGGCGCTTGATGAGATCCGCAATCGACTTCACGATGTCGTCCGCGTTCTTCGAATACGTCTGGTCGGCCTCGTAGGTCACATCTTCGCCGAGCGACAGAAAATGAATGTGCGAATCCTGCAGTCCCGGGATGACGGTCTTGCCGGCAAGGTCCACCAGCTTGGTGTTCGAACCTCGAAACGCCAGCGCGTCCGCATTCGTTCCCACGGCGATGAGCTTGCCTTCCTTCACCGCCAGCGCCTGGGCGATCGAAAAGTTCGTATCGACGGTGACGATCTTCCCATTCGTGAAGATCACGTCCGCGTTGGGATTCCAGCGTGCGGACTGTTGCAAAAGCATCAGCAGGGCGAGGAGGATTTGTCTCATGGCGGGCCATTATAGATAACGAGGTGGCAACGCTCTAACGAAGAAACTCCAGAACGGTCCGGTTGAACTCCAAAGGGGTCTCCCAGAACAGGCAGTGCCCGGTATTCGGCAGAACGGATAGTGTGGCGCCCGGAATCAACTCTGCAATCCGCCTGGAGTGTCGAGGCGGAATCAGCAGATCCTCGGCTCCGACGACAACGTGCGTCGGAACCGCGATACGGGGAAGGAGAGAGACGGTATCGTGAGCGAGCAACGCATTGCACTGCCGGTGGAATGCGGCAACGCTTTGAGGAAAGGGATTGCTCAGCACCCGCTTCCGGTACGCCGCCATGGTGCCGGCATTCTCGTAGAACCGGTGGGTGAACAGCCAGGGCATGCGCGCCTGCAAAAACTCTTCACGCGTGCCAAGCCATGCGGCCGTCTTCCACGCATCGATCACATTCTTCATGTACGCGTCGGGTTTCGCGGCGGTGCAGACGAGCGTGAGGGAGCGAACGCAGTCGGGATGATTCAGAGCCAGGTGTTGCGCGATCATGCCGCCCATCGACGCCCCGACAATGTGAGCAGGCCCCAGCCGGAGCTGGCGGATCAGGCCGGCCGTGTCGTCGGCAAAAAGTCGCGTGTCGTACTCGTCGATGGAACTTTCGCCCGTCTGTCCGACATCGCGATTGTCGAACAACAGACACTGGAAACCGGCCGCAATGAAGTCCGGAACCTGAGTGGCCTTCCAGCCGACGTGGTCCGAACTGACTCCCGAAATCAGAACGAGCGGATGGCCGGTTCCGGCCAATTCATGGAAGAGACGCATTCGGTGACGATTCTGGTGTCAGTGGTGCCTGACACCAGAATGGCCCTATTGCTTGTTGATGGTGAAGTCGCCCTTGCGGTTGTCGTGATTCCAGCTACCGGTCATCTTGCCCTTGTCGACCTTGCCGTCGATCACGTAATGAATGGGGCCGCCCCGGCCCTTCGCGTCGGCTTCCATGTGAACGGCGCCGGTCTTCTCATCGAAGGTCGCCTTGGAGAGCGCCACTGCGTTCGGGCCCGGATTGACGGTTCCAGTCAGATTCTTTCCGTCGAGCTTCAGTTCGACGACCACCTGGTTTCTGTCGGCCGCACTGGGACCCCAGTCGCCGGTCCACTTTCCCGAAATCGGGTCAGCCGCAGCCTTTCCTGCAGCCTTGCCTTGAGCCAATGCCGATCCGGCGACGACGAAACAGAGCAACAGACAAAGAATAGAAACTCTCAACTTCATGAACCCCTCCGAATAGTGAATGGAATCGAACGGCGAAAATATTAGCACAGCGTGTGTCAGGGCTTCACCGGGAGTGTCACTTCGACCGGTGACTCCAGCCGGAACGTCAACGGCGATTCGGAAGCGATGCGCACCTGCTCGCCCTTCGTGGCCGCTTCGACGGCCGTCCCCGCACCCGCCCCGGCGCCTGCCCCGATGACCGCCCCCTTTCGGCCTCCGCCGATCGCGCCAATTGCGGCGCCGATCGCGGTCCCGATACCGATCGTCTTCGCCGTCTTCTGTGTCTGCGAAGCGCCCGTCTGGACGTAGGTGTTGCTCTCGACAACGTACGATTTCTTATCAATGAAAATACGATCCAGCTGCACCCTCAGTTCGCTGGTTCCCGTCATGTTTCCCGCCGCCTTGACGGCGACCAGCTTCACATACACGTCGGCGTTCCGCGGAATCACGGTTTCGTTCTCGAGCATCACCGGACTGACCATCGACGCCTTGAACGCCTGGCCGACGTGATCGGTATCCGAGTTGATCGAGTCGATCAACCGGACATTGATCAGCGTTCCCGGCGGAATCACGACTTTATGAAACGCCGGCTCCACCGGCGCCGGAGGCGGCGGCTCCGGAAGCGCCACCGGCCTCGACGTCACAACCTGAGGCGGAAGCGGTTCGGGCAGGCGCTCCGGAACCGGCGCCGGGGTCGACGGCGGCGCCGGATGAACCACAACCGGCTTCGCCACAGAGGGCTTGGCCGCAGCCGGCGGTTTCGAAACCCGAGCGGGAGGAGTCGCGGCCGCCGGAGCAGGGGCCGGCGCTGAAGCCTGAGCGACGGGTGCCGGCTGGGGCTTCCCTTCAGGTTGAGGCGCCGGAGTTTTAGAACAGGCGGTCAGGAAGAGAAGAGAAATAAGAAATGCGTGTCGTTTCATGGAGTCTTCAGACGCTCAAAACCCCGTCTCGTTTGATGAAATTCGAATGAAATTCGCTATGATGCTCGGTCATGGCGTGACGTCGCGGACCTTGTCGCCGGCCAGACGGGAAACTGAAATTCTTAAGGAAGTCGGCGCACATTTGGCTTTACTGAAAGCACACCACTGACGCGCCTGCTTCCTTGAAAGTGGCGCATCTTCTACGCTGCGGAGCGGCAGATATGAATGGACAGGATCGAACGCAGATTCGGCCGGGCATGAAGGTGCGCGTGGTCGAGAAACAGAACCAGCGCACCGGCGCGCTGACGGAAGGCACCGTCCAGAGAATCCTCACCAAATCCCCGCATCACCCGCACGGCATCAAGGTCATGCTTGAAAACGGCGTCGTCGGACGCGTGAAGGAAATCATCGGATGATTCGCAGAATGCGGGCGGCCCTGAAAGAGGCCGCGGATACTTCGCGGGCGCCCGGCATGCAGGACGACATGAAGTCGTCGATGCCGTATCACGGCGTTTCCAGTCCCGTCCTTCGAAAGGTGTTTCGCGAGGTGTTTTCCGGCGTGGCATTCGCGGATGCTGAAGAATGGCGGACTCTGGTCCTCCACGTGTGCGGAGTATGGATCGTTGCCGGGCACGATACAATGCAAACCTATGTCTAATCAGGGCTATTATCGGTTCCCCGCAATTCATCAGAACACGGTCTACTTCGTCGCTGAAGATGACATCTGGTCCGTTCCGGATGAGGGTGGCGTTCCGCGTCGTCTCACGGCCGGCCTGGGCGAAATGGGCAAGATGGCCGTTTCTCCAGACGGCCAGTGGCTCGCGGTAACGGCACGCGAAGAAAAACACACCGAGGTCTACGTGGCGCCGGCCTCGGGAGGTCCGCTTCGCCGGCTCACGTATCTGGGCGCGGATTGCGGCGTACGCGGATTCACGCCGGAAGGCGAGATCACATTCACTTCAAATGCCGGACAGCCTTTCCTGCGCGCCATGTGGATGTACCACCTTCCTCTTGCCGGAGGTCAGCCCCGGCAGTACCCGTTCGGACGCGCCAATGATCTGAGCTTCGGCCCGGGCGGACGAATGGTCATTGGACGCAACACCGGCGATCTCGCCCGCTGGAAGCGGTACCGGGGCGGGACGACCGGCCGGCTCTGGGTGGACTACATGGGCAATGGCGAGTTTCAGCCGTTGCTCGACCAGCTTGAAAGCAATATCGCCTGTCCGATGTGGATCGGAGACCGCATCTATTTCCTCTCCGACCACGAAGGCATCGGCAATATCTATTCGGCCAGCGCGGGCGGCACCGATGTCCGGCGGCATACGGATCACGAGCAGTATTTCGCGCGGTGGGCGGCCACCGACGGCACGCGCATCGTGTATCAGACCGGGGGAAATCTGCATGTCTTCGATCCCGCATCCGGCGACGACCGGAGAATCGAAATCGAATGGCACGGACCGGCGACCCAAACCCAGCGGAAGTTTGTCCGGTCGGAGGACTACCTCGACGGCTATCACGTCCATCCGGCGGGACACTCCATCGCGCTCGACGTTCGCGGCAAAGCGATGACGCTCGGTTTCTGGGACGGACCGGTGATCTATCACGGAACACCGGATGGAGTCCGATACAGTCACCCGCAGTGGCTTTACGACGGGAAAGCCATCGTGACCGTCAGCGACGGGGCCGGCGAAGAGCGGATCGAACTTTTTCACGAAAGCGGAACGGTCCGGCGTCTCGAACAGATCGATCTCGGACGGGTCGTGACGATGCTGGCCTCTCCGACAAGTCCGCAGATCGCCGTTACCAATCACCGGCAGGAACTCCTGCTTGTGGATGTCGACACCGAAACCGTCAAACGCCTCGATCACAGCGGCTACCGGCGCATCACGGATCTGGCCTGGTCGCCCGACGGCGCATGGCTGGCATGCGACTTCGGCACCAGCCCCGAAACCACCGCCATCAAAGTCTTCCAGATCGCGACGGGCCGTCATTTTCTGGCCACCTCGCCGGAGTTTCGCGACTTCGCGCCGTCGTTCGATCCCGAAGGAAAGTATCTGTACTTTCTCTCGCACCGTTCCTTCGACCCGGTTTACGACAGTTATTACTTCGACCTTGGTTTTCCTCGCAGCATCAAGCCGTGTCTCGTGGTGCTCAGCGCGGACGAAATCTCCCCCTTCGTCGCGAAGCCGAAGGGGTTTTCCGAAGAAGCGCCTTCGGCAAAGCAACAGGGCGACCGGCCGACCGTCCCGCCCAAGGTGCGCGTGGACGCCGAGGGAATCGAAAACCGTGTCCTTGCGTTTCCCGTTCCCGAAGGACTCTACCGCCAGATCGCGGGACTGCCGGGAAAAGTCTTGTACACGTCGTTTCCGATCAAAGGAGCACTCAATCAGAACTGGGGAGTGCGCGACCTCAAAGGGGGCGACCTGGTCTGCTATGACTTTCACACGCAGACGTCGGAGGCGCTGGCCTCCGACGTCCTCGGTTTCGAGATCAGCAACGACGGCTCGACCCTGCTCTACCGCAGCGGGAAACGCCTGAGAGCCGTCAACGCCGCCGCTAAAATCGAAAAACCGTCCGACGACAAGGCCACGCGCCAGTCGGGCTGGGTCGACCTGTCGCGTATCCGGGTTTCGGTGTCGCCGCGCGCCGAATGGAAGCAGATGTTTCGCGACATCTGGCGTCTGCAGCGCGACTACTTCTGGTCGGAAGACATGTCCGGAGTGGACTGGGGCCACGTCCTCGACCGCTACTCACCCTTGCTCGACCGTGTCGCGACACGTTCTGAATTCTCCGATCTGGTGTGGGAGATGCAGGGCGAGCTCGGAACATCTCACGCATATGAAATCGGCGGCGACTACCGGCCGGCGCCCGAAATGCCGCTGGGTTATCTCGGCGCCGACCTGTCGTTCGATCCCGCGGCAGGCTGCTACCGCATCCGGCACATCGTCGAGGGCGATTCGTGGGATCCCGAACAAAGCTCTCCGCTGCTCGCGCCCGGCGCCAACGTCCACGACGGCGACCGGCTGCTCGCCATCAATGGGCGCGCCCTGTCCGCGGACATCGTGCCGCAGTCGTTGCTCGTCAATCACTGGGGCGTTCCGATCGAACTGACGGTGGCCAATGCCGATGGAAGCAACATACGCCGCGTGACCGTGAAAACCATGCGCAGCGAAAGCGCCGCCCGCTACCGGGAATGGGTCGAGACCAACCGCCGCATCGTTCACGAGAAGACGAAAGGCCGCGCCGGGTACGTCCATATTCCGGACATGGGGCCCCGAGGCTATGCGGAATTCCATCGCTACTATCTGCTGGAGGCGGAACGCCCCGGCCTGATCATCGATGTCCGGTGGAACGGAGGCGGCCACGTATCGCAACTGATTCTGGAGAAGCTTGGACGCAAGCGTGTTGGGTACGATTTCCCACGATGGGGATATCCCGTTCCGTACCCCGAAGCGTCCGTGCTCGGTCCGATGGTTGCGCTGACGAACGAGCATGCCGGTTCCGATGGCGACATGTTCTCGCACGTTTTCAAGCTGATGAAGCTTGGTCCGCTGGTCGGACGGCGGACCCGGGGCGGGGTGATCGGGATCAATCCCCGGCACCGTCTCGCCGATGGAAGCATGACGACACAGCCTGAGTTTTCGTTCTGGTTCGAGGACGTCGGGTGGGGCGTGGAAAACTACGGAACGGACCCGGATATTGACGTCGAAATCACGCCCCAGGACTATACTGCCGGGCGGGATCCGCAACTG
>JAHFTY010000149.1 GCA_023265365.1 Acidobacteriota bacterium | reverse complement strand
ATACGCATCGCGTTTGCCTACGAGCAGGCGGCGAATCATCGAAGGCCGCCGAAGTTCCTGCCCAATTCAGAGGCTGCGACGAGCTGACTTTCCGCAAATATGCCCCGGCAGCCAAGAATGCATGCCTTGATGCCCGGATTCGATCTCCAGCGCACCTTTGAAGTATTTTTCGCGCATTACACCAACTAGGTATGACGGATCGGCCGTAACAGGGTCTAAATCCATCAAAAGCCGCGTCTGGCATGGGTTTCAGGCGAGGCTGCATTCGTGCTACGGTCGTCGCCGGGCTTCGGTTGAACGCGGGCAAAGGAGGTAAATGCAAATGCGAATGTTCATCGCAGGTTTGATTGTGACGATTCTTTTTCTCGCCACTTACTTCGTTTCTCACATGGAACACATCTGGTAATTATTCCCGCCTGACGGCAGGCAATCTCGTCATCCGTTTTGTGAACGTCGGGCCGGGGCGGGATGCGCAGAGCCGCATTAATCCTCCGGCTGCAGCGGCGGCCGGCCGCATGCAGTTTTCCCTTGAACCCTTGTCCAGTAAGGGTTGTGGCTTATTGAATTCCCTCGCGCGGGGTGCTACTGTCTCCGCCACCAATGAATGCCAGGGCCACTATTCTTCATCTATTGCTTGCCGCCTTGATCACGCGCGCTGTGTATGCGCAGCAATCGAAGCCGTTGAAGGTTGACGTCGATCTTGTGGTGGTGAATGCGACCGTCACCGATGAGAACAATAAGCGGGTCAGCGGCCTGAATGCGGCGGATTTTCAGATCTTCGAGGACAAGGTTCAGCAGGACATTCGTTATTTTTCGACGGAGGAGCAGCCGCTCAGCCTCGGCATCGTTTTCGACGTCAGCCACAGTATGGAAAACAAAATCGCGCTGGCCCGCGATGCCGCATCGACCTTTCTGGAAACGGGCACGGCCGAAGACGAGTATTTTCTGGTGGAATTCAGCAGTCAGGCGAAAGTGACCCAGGATTTCACCAACGATATCGGCCGTTTGCGCAAGCATCTGGCGTTTGTTCCACCCCGGGGGGCGACGGCGCTTTATGACGCGGTGTATCTCGGGCTGTCGAAAGTCCGCAAAGGGCGCCATCCGAAGAAAGCGCTTCTGCTGATTACCGACGGCGAGGACAATCACAGCCGTTACAGCCGCGGCGATATCCGGGAGTTTGTCCGGGAATCGGATGTTCAGATCTATTCAATCGATATGGGGCGCGCACTGATCGGCGATTTGTCGGACCTCACCGGCGGGCATTCGTTTCGTGGGCATGCGGACGATCTCCAGGACATCTGCGAGAAGATTGCGCAGGAAATCAAGAGCCAGTACGTGATCGGTTATGCGTCGACGAACCGCAATAAGGACGGAAAATACCGCAGAGTCCGAATCAAAGTGAATACACCGGCCGGAATGATGAAGCTCCACATCCGGTCCAGAGACGGTTATTACGCCCCCGCCGAATAAATTGAGTTCTCCTGAGTCCAGATTCGGGAGTCGTCAGGCGTTTTTCAGCATGATGGCTTCGAGGGAGTTCATCAGGTCTTCGCACTTGTCGATTGCGTGTTCCATCTCGTTGAGAAGCGAGCTGTATTTCAGTAGCCGGATCGCATCCTTCTCTTCTGCGAAAAGTTTGCCCATGAAGAGCTTGTAAAGCCGATCTCCTTCGTTTTCCAACTCGTGAACCCGTACAATATGGTCCCGCAGGGACTCGTAGCTGAGGTGGCGCAACATGCGAATGCTGCTATAGATTTCTTCTATCGCGCGATTTGCGACCTGCATGAGCAGCGAGATGCCTTCATCGATTTTTTCGATCTGGTACAGGATCAAAAGATCGGCGACGTGGTCCATCAGGTCGAGAACGTCATCCATGCTTTTGGTGAGTTCATAGATGTCTTCGCGATCGAAGGGTGTGATGAAGCAAAGATTGAGCTCCTCGTAGATCTTGTGGGTGATGTCATCGCCGGTATGCTCGAGATCCTTGATTTCGTCCCGCAGCGCGATCATCTCTTCACGTGAATTGACCTTGGCGAGCGAAACGTAGGCGGAGCCGGCCTTCTTAAGGTTTTCAACGGCCATTTCAAATAGCGGAATGAACTTGTCGTCTTTGGGCAGAAAGAATCTCAACAGCGAATTGATTACCATCATCGTCTCCGAGCGTTCAACTCTAACATGGATTTAACATCGCCCACGTTCCTCGCCGCGGCCGGCCTGATTCTGACGGCGCTGGTCTTCGATTATCTGAACGGTTTCCACGACGCCGCGAATTCAATCGCAACGGTGGTTTCCACACGGGTGCTTTCGCCGGGCCAGGCCGTGCTCTGGGCGGCTTTCTTCAATTTCATTGCCGCGTTCACGTTCGGCGTCACGGTCGCCAAGACGGTCGGCTCGGGAATGATCGACCTGGCGGCAGTCGACCAGAAGACCATCTTCGCCGGCCTGATTGGGGCGATCACGTGGAATCTCATCACGTGGTTCATTGGCCTGCCGACAAGTTCCTCGCATGCGCTCTTTGGCGGGTATGCGGGAGGCGCCGTCGCGAAGGGGGGGCTCGGCGTGATCATCCCGTCGGGCTGGACGAAGACCTTGATTTTTATCGTCCTGTCGCCGGTGATCGGGCTGTTGCTGGGCTTCGTTTTGATGACCATCACCATGTGGTTGTTCCGGAGAACCCGTCCCTCCAAGGTGGATAAGCACTTTCGGCGGTTGCAGCTTGTATCCGCGGCGGCATTCAGTCTGGGGCATGGCGGGAACGATGCTCAGAAAACGATGGGAATCATCGCGGGAGTATTGTTCACGAGCGGTTACATCGCGAAGTTCGACATTCCCTTCTGGGTGATTCTGATTTCCCATTTTGCGATCGCGCTGGGAACGATGACCGGCGGATGGAGGATCGTGCGGACCATGGGACAGAAGATCACCGCCCTGAGACCCGTCGGCGGATTTTGCGCCGAAAGCGCGGCTGCCATTTCAATCATCGGGGTGATTTTCGCAGGAATTCCAGTAAGCACCACGCACACGATCACGGGCGCCATCGTCGGCGTGGGATCGACTCGCGGTGTCGCCGCGGTCCGGTGGGGCGTGACGCGCCGCATTGTCTGGGCCTGGATCATTACGATCCCGGCAGCCGCAGGCATTGCGGCGCTCACGTACTGGCTGATCCGCTAGTTTCCGCCGCCGCGCTGACCTTGAGGCTGCGGTTTGGGAAGCGGCTTCCGCGGGAGGATCGGGTCCCGGGTCGCCGCGTTATACACGAATGACGCGACGATCACCGCGTTTTTCATCATGTCCGCCGCCTGAATGCGGTCGAAAACGTCCATGTTCGAGTGGTGCGTTCTGGAATTGTATTCAATCTCGTCCTGGATGAACTGGAAACCGGGCAGGCCGACCGCATCAAACGACTGGTGGTCCGTGCCGCCGGTATTGCGAATCGTCAGCGTGTCCATTCCAATGTTCTTGAACGGTTCCATCCACCGCTGAAAGATGGGCGCCACGGCCTCGTTGCCCTGGAGGTAGACGCCGCGGATGGCGCCCGTGCCGTTATCCACATTGAAGTAGCCCGCGAATTTCGAATGTTCGGGTTTCAACTTCATGTCCGCCCGGTCAGCAAAATGCGCGGACACGTATTCGCGAGACCCGATCAGCCCTTGTTCTTCGCCCGTCCACAAACCGATCCGGACCGTGCGCCGCATCTTCAGGCCGGTGGCCTTCAGAATACGCATCGCTTCCATCATGACTGCCGAGCCGGCGGCATTGTCGGTGGCGCCGGTGCCGGTGTGCCACGAATCGAAGTGCGCGCCGATCATGACGATCTCGTCGGCCTTATCCGTTCCGGGAATCTCACCGACGATGTTGAAGGAGGTCAGGTCGTCGTCATAGAACTTGTTCTGCACATTTGCTTCGAATTTCACAGGCTGATTACGTTCCAGGGTGCGGTAGATCCGGTTGTAGTGTTCCGCCGCAAGCACGATCTGCGGCACGACCGGAGGAGACTTGGGATCACGAACGCCCATCGGGCCCGTCGAAAGGCCCGCTCCGCCTTGAACAAAGACCGTTCCATCATCGCCCCTGCCGGGCTCCAGCGTCGCCACGACGCCTTCATCGGTATAAAACTTCAGGCGATCCGATGCCGGGATTCCACCCTGTGGGCCGCCTCCGCGTTGTCCGCCGCCCCCGCGTCCTCCTCCCACGGTTTGCATGGAAAGCTGATCCAGTTCCGGCTCGGCATAGCGATGGCCCTGGGGTTCAAAACGGGCGGCGATCGCAAGCGGTGCGGCGGTCATCACATATTTACCGCGCAGCTTGCCTTTGTATTTCTCGAGGTCCGCCGGCGTGTTGACGATCGCGATCGTGACGTCGCCGGAAACAGTGCCGCCGGTGCCGGGCGTCCACGCCTTGGGATAAGCAATGACCGGAAAGGATGTTGGAGCCGTGACCTGCGCCATCGTCTTTTCATTCGACCAGCCCCGGCCGAACGGATTCGTCCACGGTTCGAGCTTCACGTTGACCAGTTCGTATTCCGTTAATTTCTTCCGGACCCAGTCCGCGGCGGCCTTGATGTTCGGTGAGTTGGTCAGGCGTGCCCCATAGACATCACAGAGCCAGCTCATCGTGTCCATGATCTGCGAGCGATTGAACCCTTCGTCTTTGATTCTGTAGATCGCGTCGAGGTCGATGCGTTCCTGCTGCACCTGCGCGGCCATCGGAATCGCCAGAAGAATAATGAGAACGATGGACATCGTGCGTAGAGTTTTCATGGCGGCTTCCCCCCTTAATTGCCGGGATTATAAAGTCATTCTCAAGACAGCGCGAGCCGCATGATAGCCGGCCATGCCGTGAACGCCGCCCCCTGGAGGAGTCGAAGCGGAACAGAGAAACAGTCCGTGCGCCGGAGTGGCATAAGGATTTGGGCTGAGGATGGGCCGGCGGAGGAGTTGCAGGATATCCGCCGCGCCTCCGGTGATGTCGCCGCCAATGTAATTGGGGTTATAGGTTTCCATCTGAAGTGGAGAGAGGGTGTGCCGCGCCAGAATGCAGTCGCGGAATCCAGGGGCGAACCGCTCGATCTGCGCTTCGATGGGTCCGGTCATATCGACACCGCAGCCGTTGGGCACGTGACAGTATCCCCACGCCGTGTGCTTTCCTTCAGGCGCGCGGGTCCGGTCGAAGAGCGACTGCTGCGCTGCAATAACCAGGGGCTTTTCCGGAATCCGCCCTTCGGCGACTGCCGCTTCGCTCTCGGCAATCTGCTCGATCGTTCCTCCCACGTGCAACGTTCCGGCTCGAGCGCATTCTTTGGCAGTCCAGGGAATCGGGCAGCTCAACTCCCAGTCCATTTTGAAAACACCCGCCGCCGGCCGAAAACGGAGAAGTTTCCGGCGATAGGTTTCCGGAAGACGATCGCCTGCAATGCGGAGGAGTTCGCGCACCGAGGTGTCGAACAGAATGGATCCCGCATTCGGAACTTCTTTCAGCGTCGAGATGCGGTGTCCCGTAACGATCTCGCCTCCGAGGGATTGGAAATATGAAACGAGCGCGTTGGAGAGGTTCTGCGAGCCGCCGGCAACAAGAGGCCAGCCTGTGGCATGTCCGAGTATTTCCAGCAGCAGCCCGAACCCCGCCGTTCCGGGAGCGCTCAAGGGAAGAAGCGAATGTCCGGCATTGCCGCCGATCAGCGCTCTCGCTTCTGCGGTGACGAAGTGCCGATCCGCAAACGATAGAGCGGACCTGATGGCGTGACGTCCGAACCGTGCGAGAAGAAAGGGATGCTTCGGGATGTGTATGGGCGCCAGAATGTCCGGCCCAAGATCGTCCCAGCGCCGGATAAACGGATGCAGGAGTCTCGCGTAGCGAATCGAATCCTGACCCAGGCGCCTGCTCGTTTCTCCAATCGACCTCTCGAGAAGGGCCGCGCGCCCCGAGTCGAGCGGATGCGCGAGCGGCGCATCGGGAAAGATCCAGCGCAGTCCGTGTTGGTCGAGGGGAAGCTGCTTGAAGAACGGCGACGCATAACCGAGCGGGTGAATTGCGGCGCACGTGTCGTGGATGAATCCAGGGAGCGTCGATTCCGCCGACCGGCAACCCCCTCCCACAACGTCTCTGGCTTCATAGACGCAAACGGCCCTCCCGTTTCGGGCAAGCTCAATAGCGGCTGCCAGCCCGTTCGGCCCGGAACCGATCACGACCGCATCGAATGTCATGAACGGTATTGTACGCATGTCGATCCACTGGCACGGTGGGCGCAATCCCGATACCGGTATAATCCGGGGATGGTGCGGAACATTGCGAACAAGGTCATCATCATCACGGGAGCCTCGAGCGGAATCGGCCGCGAAACCGCACTGTTGCTCGCTCGCGAAGGGGCCCGGCTGGTTCTTGTCGCAAGGCGGGACCGGCTTCTGCAGGAGCTTCCCGCCGATCTCCGGTTGCCGCTCGACCTCACCCGCCGTGAGGACGTCCAGCAGATGATCGCCGATACGCGCGGAAAGTTCGGGCGGATCGACGTCCTGATCAACAATGCCGGTTTCGGTTTTTTTGGGACTGTGGAGAGCACGCCGCCTCAGGTCGTGAAAGAGATTTTTGCGCTCAACTTCGAAGCCCCGTTCACCGCAATCCAGTTGGTGATTCCCCTCATGCGCGAACAGAAAAGCGGCCAGATCATCAATATTTCGTCGGTGGCCGGAAAACGCGGTTTGCCACTTTCCGGAGTTTACAGCGCCACCAAGTTCGCGCTCGATGGATTGACGCAGGCGCTTCGTCTGGAGTTGAAGGACTCGGGCATTGACGTGTGCCTGATCAATCCGGCAGGAACCCAAACCGAGTTCTTCGAACAAGTCCGGCGCGGCGACGTGGCCGGAAAATTCAGGCCGATGGGTCACATCCAGCCGGCATCGGCCGTTGCTGAAGCGATCGTCCGGTGCATTCGCAAACCACGGATCGAAGTCTATCCCTACCGTGTGAGCCGGATCGTTGCCTGGGCGAACGCGGTCGCTCCATCGCTGGTAGACAGGATGATGATTCCGTTCTTCCACGATCGCATTCGAGCCAAGACCGGCCCATGAAGAAAGTCGCCATCGTCGGCGGCGGTCTGGCGGGACTGACATGCGCGTTCATGTTGCAGCGGAAAGGCATCGCCAACGTCGTCTTTGAATCGTCTGCCGGAGCCGGCGGGCGTTGTGCTGCTGCGACGTATCTGCTGGGGCGCGAACCGTACTCGAACACCTTCGGTCTCATCGAATCTCTCGGGCTCAGCCGGGCCGTTATCGAGATTCCCCCCGTTGCCGGGCAGTTTTACAAAGGGCATGTTTATCGTCATCGCGTTTCTTCCGCGACCGGTCTGCTGAGGTTCAAAGGTCTGAACATTGCAGACAAGGCGCTTCTCTCGCGCATGGCTTATCTGCTGGTCCGCTACGGTTCGAAACTCGACTTCCACCGTCCGGAAGCGGGTGTGGACCTCGATGACGAGAGCGTCGCGACGTTTGTAAAAAGGGAACTGTCGCAAAACATTCTGAACTATGTTGCGGGACCGCTGATTTCGACCCTCTTTTTTTACGGATCGGAAGAGACGTCGAAACTTCTTTATCTGAACCTCGCGAACTACATGCACAACACTCGAATATCGACCTTGCGTGGAGGGCTCCGGGCGCTGACCCACGCGCTTGCCGGGAAGGTCCGGGTCGATGGCGAAACACCGGTAACCCGGATTGTCGCCGATGGTCCGGGCTACCTTGTGAACGACCGCGCCTTTTCGCATGTCGTTTTTGCGCTTCCCGGCAACGCTGTCCTTTCCATTCGAGGCGTGAAGGAAATGCTCTCCGTGGAGGACGTCGCGTTCTTTGAAGGTTGCCGTTACGGAAGGGCCGTCAGTATCAGCCTTGAAACGGAAGAAGTGTTGGACCGGTGTTATGGGGTCGCTGTCCCTCGGGTCGAAAAAAGTCGAGTGGCGACGGTGGTCCATCACGGCTTTTTCGATCCTGCCGACAGGCGGGTCACGATCATCGGCGGCGGCGACGATGTCAGCGTGGAGGATTTGTTAAAGGATGCACGGCGGATTTATCCAAGGATCCAGGCCGGTCAGAGCGGGCACGAATGGCCTGTGGCGATGCCGAAGTTTCCACCGGGCCGCTTTCGAGAGATTTCGGGCTTCCTGAACCGGAAGCGCCGTTCCGGGCTCTTGTTTTGCGGCGATTACCTGATGGGTCCTTTTGTTGAGGCGGCCGTGACAACGGCTTTGAAAGCATCCGAAGGGGTGTGACCCCGTTCAGTCAAAAGGCGCGGAAGCGATGTTTGCAGGCCGTGCAGCGGTATGCCTTCGAGAAGGGAATGAGCCTTTCCAGGAACGTTCGACGGGAACGCCGCGACGCCTTCCCGCAATGCGGACACGGAGGTTCATTCTGCGCGTGTTTGGATTTGTTCTTTTTTGCCGATCGGAGACGGGACCAGGAAAAATCGATGAAGATCGAGGCAACCATTACTTTTTCGCACTTCACGCACCGGTATTGACGGCTCATCGTGAGAATGAGCAGCCGTTCGGCAACCCCCTTGGGTGCGACGCGGGACCAATGTGTATTGTTGCAGCGTGGGCAATAGAGCATGCGTCAACTCGGCCGGGCGGAGTGTAGCATGAGGACTAAGCCGCCGTTTTGCAACAGGACTCTCGGTCAAAAACGATAGAGATTTTACCTTTGTCGATCCTGCCATTCTTCATACCAGGCCATCTGAATCGCCTCGAGCTTCTTTTCGTTGGAGTTCCTGGACTCGTCGGCAAAGCCCTCGAGGGCCATGACCCACTTATGGAGGTCGGTGAAGCGGACGGTCAGCGGATCGATGTCGGGAAACTTGTTTGCCAGAGCGATGGCGATATCTTCCGTGTCCGTCCAGGCGAGTGGTCGTGTCATTGGATTTCCCTTACGCGTTTGTCCTTCAACGCCTTTGAGATGGCAGCGTTCATGATCAATTCAGCCAGACGCATCGTTGCATGACTCAGCCGGTCGATCGCATCGCGGATGGCGCGATGATCTTCGGCGCTGAGAGTCTTTTGAAGGTATTGGGTGGCCGCCGTGATTTCCTCTTTTTCGTCGCTGGAGAGATTGTTGTACTCCTCGTCCTCCAGGCCCTTTGCCGTCGCCGCCAAAACCGTCTGCGCTTCATTGCGGGCTTCGATAACCTGACGCGCCTCGATGTCGGCCTCGGCATATTCGAACGAATCCAGGATCATCTGCTCAACCTGTTCGTCCGTCAACCCATAGGTTGGTTTGACTTCGATCGATGCGTATTTTCCCGTTCGCATCTCCTGGGCCGAAACGCTGAGGATGCCGTCGGCATCGATGAGGAATTTCACTTCGATCCTCGGCATTCCGGCGACCATTGGAGGAATGTCTTTCAGTTCGAATTGAGCCAGACTCCGGCTGTCCTTCACGAGTTCGCGTTCGCCCTGCAGGACGTGGATTTTCACGTTGGTCTGGCCGTCCACGAACGTCGTGAACATTTCGGTTGCGCTTGCAGGGATAGTGGAATTTCGCGGGATGATCTTCGACAGGACCCCGCCAACCGTTTCGATTCCCAGTGAGAGGGGAGTGACGTCCAGCAGGAGCATGTCGCGTTTTCCGCCGGCGAGAATGTCGGCCTGAACGGCGGCGCCGAGCGCGACGACCTCGTCCGGGTTGAGTTCTGTGTGGGGAACGCGACCGAACAGGTCCTGAACGCGTTCGCGGACCAGGGGGATTCTGGTCGATCCGCCGACCATGACGACTTCGTCCACATCCGGCGCCTTGATGCCGGCATCTTTCATGGCCTGACGGCAGGGCGTGAGCGTTCGCTCGATGATGGGCTCGATCAGGGCGTTGAACTCGGACCTCGTGAGGTGTTTGTGATAGCCGAGGGCGTCGACGGCGATTTGACTCGAGTCCTTCCGCGACAGTTCTTCCTTCGCGAGGTTGACGGCTTTCCGGATGGCCTGGATCTGATGCACATCCGGCGTCTGCTTCAGTTCGCTCATGACAAGCCGGATCAACCGCTCGTCAATGTCATCCCCGCCAAGGTGGGTATCGCCGCTGGTGGAGAGGACTTCGAAAATGCCTTCGCTGAGCTTGAGGATCGAGATATCGAAGGTCCCGCCGCCGAAGTCGTAGACGGCGATCGTTCCCTGCTTCTTTTCCTGCAGGCCGTAGGCGAGCGATGCCGCGGTCGGCTCATTCACGATGCGCAGCACGTCGAGACCCGCGATCCGTCCGGCATCTTTCGTCGCCTGGCGCTGAGCGTCATTGAAATAGGCCGGCACGGTGATGACGGCGTTGACCACTTCTTCGCCAAGCGCGGCCTCGGCGTTGCGTTTCAGCTCTCGAAGGATGAAGGCGGACAATTCGGGAGGCGTGTAGTCGCGCCCGAAGATTTTCAGACGGATGATGTGCTCGCTGTCGGGAGCAACTTCGAACGGCAGCAGAGCGAGATCCTCGCGGACGTCGTCGATGCCTTTGCCCATGAAGCGCTTGATCGAGAAAATCGTGTTTCTCGACTTCTCGACCTGGGTCTCCTTTGCAGCATGGCCCACCTGAACGGCGCCGCTTTCGTCGAATGAAATGACGGAGGGTACCAGCGTCATGCCGTCGCGTCCGGCAAGCACCTTCGGAACTCCGTCATTCACGATGGCGACAAGACTGTTTGTGGTGCCGAGGTCGATTCCTACGATCTTTGCCATGATTGCGATCCTTTGTTGCCCGCAGGCTTCAGCCCGCACGAACTGAATACACTCCGGTCAGCGCCCGGGTTTGAAGTAATGCCCCTGTCGATTCTCGATTTCGTCCTCGAGATTCCGGATATATGAGGATTCCGACAGGATTCTCGAAAGTTCGGCAATGTGAACTTTCCGGAGCGCTTCGTCGGCGACGCCGGTCACCAGGTGATCCCACTGTCTGGCCGACGCTTCGAGGTCCTTCTCAAACTTCTCGCGCTTCAAGTGAACCTGGCGCCGGAGATTTTCGAGCAGGACATCACTGGCGGCGCCCGCCATACGGATCTCTTCGAGCTGTTCGTTGATGTCGAATACTTCGGCCAGTAGCGACTGGGGGACCTTGCTGCCGTCGGACTTGAAACCGTAAAGGCCGATCAGGTATTCGACACGCTTTGTCGGGTGGCGAAGCGTGCGGTACGCGTCGTTCACAAGAGCAGTCATCCTCAGGGCGCGGCTCTTTTCCTCGGCGGCAGCGGTGGTGAAATAGTCCGGATGGAACCTCCGGCTCAGTTCGTGAAATGTTTTCTCGAGCGCCCTGGTGTCGATCCCCAACAGCGGTGGCAGCCCGAAGACTTCGAAGTAGTTCATTTTGAGATGTGACCGGCTTCGACGCGTTGTCTTTATGTGGAGAAGGAACTTCCGCAGCCGCAGCTTTTCTTGGCGTTCGGATTCATGAAGACGAATCCTTTACCCATCAGGCCGCTGTCGTAGTCGAGGACCGTGCCATTCAGATAGATGTAGCTCTTGAGGTCGCAGAACAGCCTGACTCCTTCGCGCTCGAAGACCTTGTCGCCGGTGCGGGACTGGGTTTCAAAGCTGAGGTTATACGACAAACCCGAGCACCCGCCGCCCTTGACGCCGACTCGCAGGCCGGCGGCGTCGACCTTTTCCTTTTCCATCATGCGCCGGACTTCGTTGATCGCGTTGTCTGAGATGTCAATCGCCATACGATTACTTACCGTCGTGTTTTTTCTTCCAGTCGGTGATGGCGGCCTTGATTGCGTCTTCGGCAAGCACGGAGCAGTGGATTTTCACCGGGGGAAGACTGAGTTCCTTCACGATGTCCGTGTTCTTGATGGCGAGCGCTTCGGCAAGGGTTTTGCCTTTCACCCACTCGGTGGCAAGGCTCGAGCTGGCGATCGCGCTGCCACAGCCGAAGGTCTTGAACCTGGCGTCTTCGATGACTTCTGTTTCGGAATTGACCTTGATCTGCAGCTTCATGACGTCGCCGCATTCCGGCGCTCCGACAAGTCCAGTCCC
>JAHFTY010000148.1 GCA_023265365.1 Acidobacteriota bacterium | reverse complement strand
AAGATTCCGGTCAAAGGAAACGGCGGCCTGGCAGCACCACTTCGGCGCTTCGCGCTATCCTTCCTCGACGAGGCACTGCTGTCCCAATGAAGCGAAATCGAGGAGAAGCGTTTTCCCCTCCTCGACGAGGAGGGGTGGCGCGAAGCGCCGGGGTGGCGCTTTTCACAAAATTGATTTCATTGAACGAACCGCCCCGCCGCTCCGCGGCACCCGGCCTTGGCCAAGGCGGGGAAAAGTCCTGGTCCTGCGACTCCACGGCTTCAGACAAAAACCACACCTTGAGACAGGTCACATCAGGAATCCAAGACCATCGTGCATTTCCGGCAGAACCGAAACTGCGTGAAGCGCCGGGGTGGTGCCCTCATTCATTGCCGTTCCTCACAACAGTTCCGTCCAAATTCTTCAGGATCGGAGCCTGCGAGAAGACGAAGGGACCCTGCGGATTCGTGGTGATCGACAGAGCCGGAGAGACCGTGAGCCATACTCCCGCCCGCCCAGGTTCCCGGGAATGCCTGACTTCCAGATTCGTCTAATGGGCAACCGAAATAGCTACTTCAGAAGTTGCAGGTTGTTAATGGCGTTGGCGTCGTCAGGCCTGATCTTCAGGGCTGCTTCAAATTCCGCGCGTGCCTTTTCGTAGAGTTGCTGCTTCGTGTAGACGATGCCGAGGCTGTTGTGGGCTTCGGCGATATCGGGCTTCATTGCGATCACCGCTTCCAGCTCAACCCGGGCCCGATCGAGTTGGTTGCCCCGAAGCAGCGCTGAAGCGTAGTAATTCCGGATCTCGACATCTCCCGGGCTCATGCGGGCCGCGTCCTCCAGATACTTCAGAGCTTCGTCCCGGCGATCGAGCCTCTCCAGCATGAGCGCGGCATTGTAGGCCGCATCAACAGAGTTGGGACGCAATTCGAGAGCGCGCTTCAGATGGCCGAGCGCTTCGTTGTATTCGCCCTTCACGGCAAGCCGTGCGCCAAGTTCTTCGAGCGTTCTGGGGGTCAGTGGGCTGTCCGGCAGTGTCCTGAGGAGTCCCCGCAGATAGGCGACCTGGTTGAACCAATCCGCATTTCGGGAGTAGTCGCGGACCGCAGCAGCGCTCAGGATCAGAATCAGGCAAGACAGCGCGATCGCACGCCAGGCGAGGTTCCGTTCAAAGAGCTTCGCGAAGACGCCCGCAGCCAGCAGGCAGATTCCCAACACCGGCAGGTACAACGCACGTTCCGCAATCAGTATGCCGGTCGGAAATACCAGATTGGATACAGGGCTGATGGTGACAAAGAAAAACAGAATGGCGAAGGCAGCAAAGCGCCGACGCCACAGACACCACACGCCGACCGACACGATTCCGGCAATGATGATCATCGAGAAGGCGACGGGGAGTGTGATGCGTGGAGTGAGCGGAATGACGCTGAAATCATACAGCGCCATCAACTCGCGGGGCCAAATCAGCAGCTTGAAGTATCGGACGAAAGCGAGGCTCATCGTCAAGATGCGCGTCTGCAGTGACGCATCTTTGAACACGGTCGCTGCGACGGAATCGCCGATGCGATTGAGTACGGCCACACGGATCGCGAGATAAAGCGCAGTGACCAGGAAATAGCCCGCATATTTGTAGAGATCTTTGGCCGAATATTTCGATGAGCTCGGTCGCCTGGCACAGTAATCCGCCAGTATCAACACTCCAGGAAGAACGATGGCGCTTTCCTTTGCCAGCAGCCCCAGGAAATAGGCGGCTGACGAAAACCAATGGCGATGCGGCAGACGTTCCTGAGTGTGGAAGAGCCACGCCAGCAGGACGCCTGCGGCGGCAAGCATTTCAGGCCTCCCGGCAATGTTGCTCACCGCCTCGGTATGCACGGGGTGAGCGACAAACAAAAGCGATGCCGAAAGCGCGAGCGTCCCGCGGCCGGTATATTCCTGCGCGAGCAAATAGACGAGCAGGCCGTTCAACGCGTGGATCAAAAGGTTGAACAAGTGGTAGCCGAACGGATTCAGCTCTCCGAACAGATAGTTGATCGCAAAGCTGACATTCGACAGGGGCCGGTACAGCCCGTGCTCGGGATAGTTGAACAAGAAGCTTTGAGTGAAAAGCCGCGGAATCGAAGCGAAGGACTGGATCGCCGTATTGCCGACCACGACCAGATAATCGTCTGCGACGAACTCGCCGCCCAGACTGTTACCGAAACAGATCAACGTGGCGAGCAGGACAACGAGCGCCGGGAACCCCACCATTGTGCGGCTCAACGTCATGCTGGTCCTCTCATCGGAGGAAATCATACGGCGGGACTGCAGAACCTCAAGCAGCCGTTGGTCTGGTGTGCCCGGCATATCCCAACCCCGGTGAAAATTCGGGCCTGCTCTAATTATTCGCCGGCATCTTCTCGAGGTGGTCGATAACCAACTGCTCGGTGGGCGCCTTGCGCGATTCCAGCTTGAGGCCGAGCGCTTTCACGGCATCGAAGATCGATGAAGAAGCCCCGGGATCGGACGCGACGTCGGCGCCGCCGGCGTCTGGTCCCCGCATCGGCAGGTTGAGACCGACCGACTGCGCAATCTTCTTCAAGTCGGCCAGCGAGAAGTCGAGGGCGACCACGTAAGTCCCTTTGAGCCCGGTCATGTCGACGATTGCCATGCCGCCTCCGCCCGTCATCTGTGTCATCTGCGACAGCATGTCGGCGAATGCGGACATCGTGGTTC
The DNA here is from genome assembly GCA_023265365.1 of Acidobacteriota bacterium. Lineage (GTDB taxonomy): Bacteria > Acidobacteriota > Terriglobia > 20CM-2-55-15 > 20CM-2-55-15 > JAHFTY01. Next base: position 9,298 of record JAHFTY010000148.1, on the reverse strand, counting down.
GGTTGCCTTCGAGGTGGAGCGTTCCGTTCGGGCCCATCCGTTGGGTCCACATACCGCGCTTTCCCATGTTGACGACGGCGCTGCCGTTCCTCGGATCCACGGTCATGCGAACGGGTCCCTGGGGAGTTTCCATTTGCCTTTCGCCGGGTTTCAAAGGAGTGTTCTCGTCGAAATCCTGCGCCGGGTCCGCCGGCGACTCCTGCAGCTTGGGCCCTCCGCCGGCCACCACCAGCGCCATGACCGGATGCTCCTTATTCTCACGATGCAACGTCAGTTTGAAACGCTCCGCGAGCAGCGATTGCAGCATCAGAGGCGCCTGTTCCACGGTTGAACCATCGGGCATCTTGGCAACGATGTCGAATCGCTGAGAGGTGTCGTTGAGCCAGTCCGGACCGGTGATCTGGACGGCCTTCACGTTGTATGCCGTGGCGATCAACTCTTTGAGCGACATGAAGGTGTATGCGGCTCTTGCCCTGTCCACCTGCGCGCCAATTGCCGGCATCTCCCCGGACCGCATTTGCGCCGCCAGTTTCACGACGTCGAGGTTTGACGGTTTGATGGAGGCGACTTCGAACGCCAGGGCCGTCGCCGACTGGCCGAACCCCACGCCCGTCGTCAGCAGCAAAGCGGCGAGAATGGATGGAAGAATAGTTTTGGGAAACGTGCGCCTGATGATCATTGTTTTTTTCCTCGGCGCATAGCATACCGCGGTCACCACGGTTTCAAGGCCAGGACCATCGTGTATCTGCGATCTCCCGCAAAAACAGCCGTGCCGCGCGCGGTCAAAAAAACGCTTGCCCTATGTATTAGTGTTATAGTTAACTATATCACCAATGCCGGTTCGCCGGCGGACTCGCCAACCTGAGTGTGAAGAGGAGAAAAAGATGAAGGTATTTCGTTCGATCGTTTCAATTGTTCTGATGTCGCTGGCCACGATGGCGTTTGCGCAGTCCAATGCTCACAACCACGAGGCACAACCGAAAACTGTGGCAGCGCCGGGAAGCGCGCAGAATGCGTTCGCGTTGATAAAAAGCCTCGGTGGAGAGTGGGAAGGGACGGTAAAAACCGACATGCCGGTCGCGGCGAGCATGGAAAACTTACGCATGCACGTCACGATGCGCGTCACTTCGCGCGGCAACGTGGTGGTGCACGAGTTCCAGGAGGCAAACACTCCGCTCGACCCCACCAGGTACGACCACCCCGTGACGATGCTGTACGTGGACGCGGACCAGCTCAACCTGGTCCACTATTGCGACGCCGGTAATCGCCCGCGGATGTTCGGCAACATGTCGCAGGACGGGAAGAAAATCGAGTTCGACTTCGCCGACATCAGCGGCAGCACAAAAGTCGGTCACATGCACCAGGCCGCTTTCACGGTCGTCGACGAGGACCATCACATCGAGGACTGGACCTTCCACCTTCCCAACGGACAGGTCGTCCATGCGCGTTTCGACCTGCAACGAGCGAAGTGACCGCAACCAGCGCTGTGGTAAGGTCTGACGGGGACTTTTCGGAATCTGATGGATCGTGAATGGAACGACAGTCAACCGATCTACCGCCAGCTTCGCGACCGTGTGGTGGCGATGATTCTCGACGGCGTGCTGAAAGAAGGCGACCCCCTGCCTTCGGTACGGAATGTCGCGGCGGAGTATCGCGTGAATCCGCTCACAGTGCTCAAGGGTTATCAGGAACTGGTGAATGAAGGCCTCGTCGAAACCCGCCGGGGCCTCGGGATGTTCGTGGTCGAAGGCACACGCGACCTGTTGCTCGAAGGCGAGCGCCAGAGGTTCATCGAGGAGGAGTGGCCGAAAGTGAAGGAAACCATCCAGCGGCTGGGCCTCTCCGCCGAAGACCTGCTTAACGGCGGCGCTCGTCGATCCAAGTCCAAAAACAAAGGGAGAAGCTGAGCAGATGGCATGCATCGAAGCGCGCGGACTATGTAAGGCGTTCGGAACGAACCTCGTACTGGACCGCGTCGATCTGCGCGTGGATGAAGGCCGCATCGCCGGGCTCATCGGCCCGAACGGCGCGGGAAAAACAACAACACTCAATACGATCCTCGGACTCATTCCCCATGAGGGTGAGCTGAAAGTTCTCGGGCGCGATCCGTGGACGGATCGCGACCAACTCATGCGCGACGTCTGCTTCATGGCGGACGTCGCGGTGCTGCCTCGCTGGATGCGCGTCTCGCAGGTGCTCGACTACGTTGCCGGCGTTCATCCGGGATTCAATCGCGCGAAGGCCGAGTCGTTTCTGGCGAAAACCACAATCAAGCGCGCCAGCAAAGTGCGGGAGCTTTCGAAAGGCATGGTGACACAACTCCATCTGGCCGTCGTTATGGCCATCAATGCGCGATTGCTCGTGCTGGATGAGCCGACGCTCGGCCTCGACATTCTGTTCCGCAAGCAGTTCTACGACTCCCTGCTCAGCGACTATTTCGACGGAAACCGCACGATCCTGCTCACCACGCATCAGGTCGAAGAAATGCAGCACGTCCTTACCGACGTCATCTTCATCGACCGCGGCCGCATTATTCTGGATCGCGCCATGGAGGAAATCGAACAAGCCTACCGCGAAGTGGCGGTGCGTCCCGAGCAACTCCAGTCAGCGCGCGCGCTCAAGCCGATACACGAACGGCAAGGGATCGGCCGCAGCATTCTCCTGTTCGAAGGAGTCGAGCGCGAGCGGCTCGCGGAACTGGGCGAGGTGCGCACAATCAGCCTCGCCGACCTGTTCCTGGCGGTCGCCGGCGATCACGCCGGCAAAGGGAGAGGAGCGGCATAAGTGACCACGAATGCCATACGCGTTGACAATGCGCCGGCGGCGGCGCCGGCAGATATTTCGCCGTTGCAGCTTCTCCACTGGTCGGTAAGGCGCGAACTGTGGGAGAACCGCTCGATCTATCTGGCGCCCGCGATTGTCGGAGTCCTGATTGTCGTCGCGTCAGCCATCAGCGCGTTTCAGCTTCCGGGAAGAATGAGCGCGATCGACCCGGCGCAGCAGCACGAGATTATCGAGCAACCGTACATGCTGGCGTCGCTGCTGCTGATGTTCACGGCAATGCTCGTCGCGGTCTACTACAGCCTCGAGGCGTTCCAGGGCGAGCTCCGTGATCGCAGCATTCTTTTCTGGAAGTCCATGCCGGTGTCGGATCTCACGACGGTCGTGGCAAAGGCGAGCATTCCAGTGCTCGCGTTGCCGCTGATCACGTTCGCCGCGACGGTAGTCACCCAAATTCTAATGCTGCTCCTCGGCGGTCTCCGCCTGATGTTGAGCGGCAGCAGCATCGCGGATCTGTGGCTTCACGTGCCTCTGCTCAGGATGTGGCCGATGCTGCTTTACCACCTCGTCGGGGGGCACGGGCTCTGGTATGCACCGTTTTTCGGATGGCTGTTTCTGGTCTCGGCATGGGCGCGACGCGCGCCGCTGCTTTGGGCGACATTGCCTCTGGTCGCGCTGGCGCTCGTCGAGAAGATTGCCTTCAACACGGCGTATTTCGCAACGCTGCTGACTTACCGATTTGTCGGCGCACCGGCCGCCGGGAACAGCCGGACAGATCCAATGTCGATGGATTCACTTGTCCATGCCACCCCCATGGCGTTCGTGTCGAGCGCCGGCTTCTGGCTCGGCCTCGCGTTCTTCACGCTTTGCTGCATCGCCGTCGTTCACCTTCGACGCCACCGCGGCCCGATCTAGTTGCTGTCGGCCGTGCGAGCGATCGAATGTGTTCTGCCGCCTAAAGAGAAGAGTTATGAAAGCAATCACCTTCGAGCGGTACGGTCCGCCGGACGTTCTCAGATACCGGGAGATCGACAAGCCGGCATACAACGACGATACAGTCCTGATCAAAGTTCACGCTGCCTCCGTGAATCCAATCGACTTTCATTTCATGCGGGGCACGCCGTACTTCTTACGCATGATGACGGGACTAAACAAACCAAAGTTCAGGCAGCTGGGATCGGACATGAGCGGCGTCGTGGAATCTGCCGGCAAAAGCGTCACGAGGTTCAAACCGGGCGATGAGGTGTTCGGCGGAATTCTGCGCGGATCGTTTGCGGAGTATGCGCGCGCATCGGAATCGGACCTTGCGATTAAGCCGGCGGAAATCACCTTCGAGCAGGCCGCTTCTCTGCCTGTGGCGGGATCGACCGCATTACAAAGTCTTCGTAACGGAAGAAAGGCTCAGGCCGGAACAAAGGTGTTGATCAACGGCGCCGCCGGAGGAGTGGGAACATTTGCGGTGCAGATCGCGGCGTTTTTCGGCGCGCATGTAACTGGCGTATGCAGCGCAAAGAATGCGGAGTTTGTCAGGTCTTTGGGTGCCGATCGCGTGATTGACTACACGCGGACCGATTTTACGCAGGAGGGAAAACGCTATGACATCCTTCTTGACTGCATCGGCAATCACTCGATTTCGTCATGCCGCCGGTTGCTGAGTCCGAATGGCAGGCATCTTTTGATCGGGGGGCCCAACGAGAAATGGATGATCGGTACCATGGTGCGCAGCGGTGCCGGGATCGTCTCTTCACAATTCACGAGCCGGAAGGTGGTTTTTGTCCTCGCGCGATCCAATAAAGATGACCTGACTTTACTTGCCGATCTTGTCCGGTCGGGAAAAATCAAACCGGTTATCGATCGCCGTCACTCGTTACAAGAGGTTCCCGAAGCTATCCGATATCTGGAAACAAGCCGCGCCCGCGGAAAAATCCTGATTCACGTCGACTGAACGCAAGTTCCGACACGAACATCGACGATGCAGTCCCGATCGAAGTTCACAGTCTGATACATACAACGCAATAACGTCGTCGAGGGGCATCAATGGTCGTTTTTCCAGAAGGGCCGATCTCCATAGGAAGAGGTCGTCCGCTAAAATGGAGCAATGACATCAAGGCATACGACAGGGCACAACGTGGGTGATCCAGTTTCGGTCGAATCGTGGCTGGTCTCGGCAGGACGGGACCGGCGTCCGGGCTCGCCGCTAAACGTGCCGCCATGCCCGGCGTCGAACTTCGTGCTGGGCGAGGGCCGGGCGTACTCTCGCGACGACGGCACGCCGGGCTGGGAGGCACTGGAAGAGATCGTCGGCGGCCTCGAAGGTGGTTCTTCGGTCTCCTTCGCCTCCGGCATGGCGGGGATCGCGGCGATTTTCGATCAACTCCCCGCAGGCTCGGTCGTGGCCCTGCCGGACGACTGTTACCAGGGTGTCGCGGGACTCGCGAAAGCTGGCCAAAGCCGCGGCCGGTGGACCGTGCATCGCGTCGCCGTGACCGACACCGCAGGCTGGATCGAGATGTGTGGCGTGGCCGACTTGATTTGGCTGGAGTCGCCTTCGAACCCGCTGCTGACGGTGGCTGACCTGGACGCCATCTGCGCCGCACCGCGGAAGCGTGGCGCGATCCTGGGCGTGGACAACACCTTCGCTACGCCGATCAATCAGCGTCCACTGACGCACGGTGCCGACGTGGCCGTGCAATCGGTGACGAAGTTCATCGGTGGACACTCGGACCTGCTCGGCGGTGTCGTCACGGTGCGCGACGCGAACCTGCTGGCGGCGCTGCGGCAAGCCCGGGAGCTCGCGGGTGCAACACCCGGGACCCTCGAAACGTTTCTCGCGGTCCGCGGGGTTAGGACGCTGGCAGTGCGGCTGGAGCGGGCGCAGCGCAGCGCGATGACACTGGCCGAGCGCCTCGCGCGCCATCCAAACGTCACGGTGACGCGCTATCCCGGCCTGGCAAGCCACCCAACTCACGAGGCCGCGCGACGCCAACTCAAGGGCTTCGGCACGATTATCTCGTTCGACGTGCGTGGAGAGGCCCCCGCCGCCGACGCGGTTTGCGCCGGACTGCAGCTCATCCAACACGCCACCAGCCTGGGCGCGGTCGAGTCCACCATCGAACGGCGGGCCGGCATTCCTGGGCAGGAGCACCTGCCTCCGGCGCTGCTGCGGCTTAGCGTGGGTATCGAGGCCGTCGAGGATCTTTGGACCGATCTGGATCGTGCGCTGCGCAACGTGCCGGAAGTGCCCCGGGAATGAAGCGAGCAGGTTGCTTCTGCTGCGCTCTTGAAGAATCCGAATGCTTCAACGTCTACAACCTCGTCTACAGTGCGAGGTCCCCCATTATTGCCCGTGCTGGGTTTATACGAGATGCGTGTATACGGCGGCGCTGACTCCTTTGCTGTTCGTGGCCACGAGGCAGTCACCGGAACGGCCATCATCGTGGCCGTCATTCTCGCAATAACGCGTGTGCGCGTCGCATCGAAGGCGGAGCCCTCACACACGGCTTGCCAATTGGTGATCGTCATGTTCTGCGACGAAGTGAAATGTGCAGTCTGGCAACCCGTGCGGAAACTTGATCCGCCGCGGTTCGACTTCCCTCCGCCTTCATGAACCGCAAACATGTCCTACTCCGACTAGCCTTTCGCCCAGTCTTCCCAGTTGAGTCCCTTGACTCGTCCAAATTCCTTACCATTTGCCGTCACCAAGGTGAACTTGCGGTTAATAGCCTGACCCGCTATCAACAGGTCATACGCTCCAATTGGCCGGCCTACTCTCTCAAGCTCGGCACGTATTCGCCCCGCTGCTTTGGCATCATCCGATTCAAAGGGGATCATAGTCAGGGGCCCCGAGAAGAAAGTTTCCAATCGACTCTGGTTCGTCTCCCTCTGTTCGCTCTTTTCAACTCCGTACCACAGCTCAAAGGCGACGACGGAAGACACATTCACTTTTGCACCAACGTTGACGACCTTCTGGAGCTTCGTGCGCACCGCAAGCGGTTTACCATTGATCAGCGCAATGCACGCGTTCGTATCTAGAATGTAAGTCACCTAAAAGATCTCGCGTCTCGGCGTAACGGGTTGCTGACGGCTCCCCTTTTTCAAGAATGCCTCACCTTTCAAGCGATCCAGCGCCTCAAACCATTTTCGCGTATCGGAAACGATGGGCTCCAGGAGCACTCCTTCGGGGACCTGGCGAATCCGTACTTCGTCTCCATCGAAGCGGAATTCACGGGGAAGACGAACCGCCTGGCTTCGACCGTTACGGAATAGCTTCGCTGTTCTGTTCTTTGACATAAACGATATATACCACACATATATACCACCATCAGACGGCGATATCGTAAAAACCCCGCTTAGGTTCTTTTGGAGCCGTTCGGCCGTCACATCCAGGACGATTGAGGGAGCCGCCCCTTAAACCACTGCTGAAAGACCGGCCGCCACGCATTAAAACAGCAACCCCCTTACGTAGGAATTAAACGTTCTCAGCCCGAATGTTCTGACACTGCCGCATCTGGCTGGAGGCGCGAGAAGCCTCCGTCGGATCGTAAATAATCACTCACTGCGGCGAAGGAAAGATGGGGTTCTTCGATCAGCTCGAAACGATCACATTGATTGTTGGAATGCGTTGACCTATGAGGAAATTATGTCTACAAAAACGTCTACAGCCCGTTCCGGAGGCATTCCGAAACGGGCTGTTGAATCAATTAATCGGGGAGAGAGGATTCGAACCTCCGACCCCCTGGTCCCGAACCAGGTGCTCTACCAGGCTGAGCCACTCCCCGCGGTCAAACCCTGAGATTCTAGCACAGGAAAAACGCCGGCTGGCCGGTCCGTTTTACGGAGCTTGTACGATGTGGAGATGCCCGTCAACGCGTGACGAGATTCTTCAAGACTCCATGATCCGCGGATTGCGCTCGTGAATGTTCTCCGCGCGAGGCGTTCGCCGCGGCTGGATTCCAACCTCCACCAGTCTGCCTGTTGATGAGATGTGGCTCGGGCGCGAATCCTGCTTCCCAACCCGACTGCCGACACAGATTTCGGGGTAAGTTCTGGATAATCCAAGACCATCGTGCATTTCAGGCAGAACCGAAACCGTGATTCTGACGGTTCTGCGTTTATCCCAGTCCAGTCCCTGCAAGCGCCAAAGATTCACTTCTCGATCGACCGGCCACGTCCTTTATTCCCGGCCGAGCCATTTTGAGAAGCGGTCCATGTAGCGGTGGGCGGTGCGTTCGAGCTGGAGTGGGGTTACGGAGACAAAGCCGGATTTGATGGCGGCGTAGTCCGTCTGCGGGTTCTCCGACGCGGTGGGCCTCACGTGGGGTTGTTTCAATTCTTCGTGCATCCAGAAATACTCGCGGCCTCGGGGATCGAGCCGGTCGACGAGGACGGTTTTCGCGGAGCGGCGTCCCTGCCGCGTGAGTCGAATTTCACCATTCCAGACTTCCGGAAAATTCACATTCAGGATGACGTCGTCGGGCAAACCGTCTTTCAGGACCATTTTTGCGAGTCGGGCGGTCACCTGCGCCGGATCGTGAAAGTCCGTATTTTCGGATCGCGAATAGGTGGAAACGGCCATTCCGTGGAATCCCTGAAGGGCGGCTTCGAGCGCGCCGGCGACGGTGCCGGAGTACGCCACGTCATCGCCGATGTTCAATCCGCGATTGATGCCGGAGATCACGAGGTCGGGTTTCTCCTCCAGAATCTTGATTGTGGCAAGAATGACACAGTCGGCCGGTGTGCCTTGGACCGCGTACCGGTTGGACGACACCTGGTGGTACCTCAGGGGCTGATTCAGCGTCAGGCTCTGGCTACTCGCGCTCATTTCGCGGTCGGGCGCCACAATCACAATGTCGCCCAGACCTGAGAGCGCGGACTCCAGAGCGTCGAAAGCGGGAGAGTGGATTCCGTCGTCGTTCGTTAAGAGGATTGAAGACACATTAATAAAGGAAGGAGTTTTTTACAATCGGGACGAGAGGATTTGAACCTCCGACCCCACCCACCCCAAGGGTGTGCGCTACCAGGCTGCGCTACGTCCCGAAGTCCTCAAGTTAACTAGGTTTTCCGTTCAAGTAAAGTCAAGATTTCCCGGAGTTCGTCGCGCACCTGCGCCAGAACCTGGTCACGCTTCTTTCCGGTCAATTGTTTACGAGCGCCCGCGATCGTGAATCCCCGGACGTAGAGGAGTTCTTTGATCTTCAGAACCATCTCCACATCCTTCTTTCTATAGACGCGGTGGCCCGACTTCGATTTTTCCGGGGCGAGGAACTTGAACTCGGTTTCCCAGAATCGCAGGACGTACGGCTCCACCCCGACGATTTCGCACACTTCGCCGATCTTGAAGAAGAGTTTGTCTGGAACCTGCCCGTTACTCACGCTTCGATTCAGCCTTTGCCCGGGTCCTGATTATAATCGGCGTTCCCGTGAACGGGAATTTCTCGCGGATCCGGTTCTCGACAAACCGCTCAAACGAAAAGTGCAGTTTCTGTTTCTTGTTCGAAAGCAGGACGAAAATCGGTGG
>JAHFTY010000147.1 GCA_023265365.1 Acidobacteriota bacterium | reverse complement strand
ATGAACCGGCGAACGGAGCATTATTCCATTTATCTAACGAGGCTGCGCCTCAGACCGACCTAGGACAATCGCACGGGACGGAGACCACATGCCAGGTCGGTCTGAGGCGCAGCCTCGTTAGGTCTAGCTAGCGGCGGTGGTGGCGTTTGTGCGGCCGGACGCTCTTCGAGTCCGGCGGGCGTTGCGGGGGATCGGCCGGTCTCGGAGGAGCGGGGAGGGCGGCGTGGAGAGTCTGCTGATAGTAATCGTCGAGCAACATGGCGATGATGGCGGACTCGTCTTCACTTTCGGCAAGGCTGCGTCCCAGTTTCGTGAATCGCTGGCTTCGCTCGATCTGCAGCTTGTCGCGCGAGCGCAGCCGGGCTTCGAGAAGAGCGGTGACCCGTTCGGAAACGGTCTGCTCCACATCCGAGTCGGTCGGAATCGGACGTTCCTGCATATCGATGTTGAATCGCCTGGCAATGCGGATGAGTTCGAGTTTCTCCAATTCGCTCACCATCGAGATCGCCACACCCGCGGCGCCCGCGCGTCCGGTCCGGCCGGCGCGATGGATGTACGCTTCGGGATCTTCGGGCGCTTCGAACTGGATCACGTGCGACAGTTCCGGAATGTCGAGACCACGGGCGGCCACGTCCGTCGCGATCAGGAAACGGAGGCTGCCGCGGCGGACCTTGTCCAGAACGCGCTCGCGGTCGCGTTGAGCGAGATCGGCGCTGAGTTCATCGGCGTCGTAGCCGAAGCGCTGGAGCACCACGTTGAGGTAATGCACTTTCACCTTCGTGTTGCAGAAGATGATCGCGGAGCCCGGGTTTTCCAGCTCGATGATACGGATCAGCGCGCGATCCTTGTCCATCGGAGGGATCGTGTAGAACACGTGTTCGGTATTCGTCACGTGAACCTGGTCGCCGCTGAGCGTGATGAATTCCGGTTCGCGGATGAATTCGCGGGCGGTCTGAATGACGGAGAGCGGGAAGGTTGCCGAGAACATGCATGCGTTGAAGGACCGGCGGGGGAGGAAGTTTTGAATCTCCTTCATGTCCGGATAAAAACCCATCGAGAGCATGCGATCGGCTTCGTCGAAGATGAGCGCCTGGAGGTCTTCCAGGTCCAGGGTGCCGCGGATCAAATGATCCAGGATTCGTCCGGGCGTGCCGACGACGATCTGCACGCCGTCGCGCAGAGCATCGATCTGCGGTCCATAGCCAACGCCTCCGTAGAGAGCCACCGTTCGCAGCCCGGAGTCCTTGCACATCATCTCGGCCTGTTCCCACACCTGTTTCGCCAGTTCCCGCGTGGGGACCAGCACGAGCGCCTGGCACTCCCAAAGCGTCGGGTCGAGCCGCTCGAGCATCGGCAGAAGGAAGGCTCCGGTTTTGCCGCTGCCGGTTCTGGCCTGCACGAGCATGCCGCGACCGGCGAGGAGATAGGGAATCGCTCGGGCCTGCACCGGCATCAGGCTCGGCCAGCCGGCCCGGCCGACGGCGGAGCGCAGGCGGGGCGGAAGTTGTTCGATGGTGACGTCCGGTAATGGATTTTTCGGGTGCTGGTCTGTAGGGCTGCTCATTTATTGTGGCCGCCGGAAAAGTCCGACGTAAACCGCTTTACCGAGGACGTGCCCCTGCATCGCCTTGAATACGGCCGTTCGCGTTTCAACAGCGGCCGCTCCCGGTGTGGGGTTGGACGAGGGAGCGACATCGATTTTCGAGTCGAGCGCGTAGACCTCGAACGTGTAGTGATGCTGCGGGCCTGTGGCCGGAGCTCCCGGTCCTCGATACACCGGTCCGGTCGCGCTGATCTGCATCGATCCGTCCGGCAGGGAAGCGCCGCGAGGCTGTCCTTCCGCAAGCCCGGTGGCGGTTCCGGGAATGTTCCAAACCAGCCAGTGCACCTGGGTTTCCGTGCCGCGCATCTGCGCGACGTCGGGATCGAGCATGTTGAAGACGAAGCTGACTGTCCCGGCGGGCGCATTCGTCCATTTGAATTCCGGAGAGATCTGATCCGGCTTTTCCGTGTTCGCCTGGGTGTACTTCACCGGAATCGGATCGCCATCCGGCCATGCGCTCGTGGTCAGCGCCATCGCCGGCCCGCCGCCACCGCCTCTTTGTCCTCCGCCCGGCGCGCCTGCGCCTCGCGGTGCGCCGGTGCCCGTGACTCCTGCCGCCGGAGGACCTCCCTGAGCCGCGGCGAGGGCGGCGGTGACCAGAAGTAGAATCGCTGGAGCCAGTATCGATTTCCCGAATCGCATCGTCGATGACCTCCCAAAACCTCAAGTGTTCGTTGAATGTACTATGTATCGCGAGACACGAGCAATTCTCGATGTGTTCGCTCCGCAGATTTGTGGTAGGGCGATACCTACTGCGCCACAGCGGCTGAGCGTCGTTCCCAGAAATCCTTGAAGCGGCCGCTGAGTTTGCAACAGCGCAGCGCGATGATCGCGTCAGCGCCGGCCACCGTCCAATGCATTCCAGCCCGCGTGCATCGAACTCCAATCGCAGTCTTGCAGCCGGCCTCGACGACTCCGGAGCCGACCGAAAGGCCTTGGGCTCGGAACTCCGCGTACCGCATGCGGTGACGGTTCCGGGTGACGTAGTCGAAGCACTTGCGGGCTTCCTCGTTAGTATTGCTGTGAAGGGCGAGCGCGGCGAGGATGTCGTCGAGTTTACCATCGTCGAGTTCATTGGGGCGCTGCTTGGCCCATTGTTCCGCTAAATCGCTACCCGCACCGTAAATGGCCTTAGCCACATTCAGAGGTGTCCCTTGGCATGATAGAGATCGACAATCTCTGTCGCGCCGGGGAAATGCTCCTGGGCGAGGTTCCAGATCCAAACTGCCCCGTCACCCAGCACGACACGCCGGTTCGTCTGGTCGAATCCTCTCCGCGCAGCCTCACGCAAAACCCGCGAGGCGAGCTGGGCTCGAGGGAGAGGGACTCGGGCTGGCCCGAAGGAAAAGGCGGTAGAATACCGGCAGGTGAGCTGAAAATGAGCATACGAGCAATCTACGAGAAAGGTGTCTTCAAGCCCCTTGAGGACGTGCCTATCAAAGAGGGCACTGAGGTCGAGGTCTATCCTCTCTCCGAGCAGAGGACGAACACTGCGGACGGAAGCAAGCCGAAACGGAAATCCGTGAAAGACTATGCTGCCTACGGCATGTGGAAGGATCGCGACGACATCGGCACCGGAGTCGAGTACGTGAATCGCATCAGGCAGCCGCGATGGAAGCGATCTGAATGACGAAGTATCTCGTCGATACGGATGTGTTGATCGACAACACACGTGAAGTTCCCGGTGTCGCCGACTACCTGGATTCCCTTGGCGAGTGGTCTTACTCCGTAGTGACTGCGATGGAGCTTTTCACCGGGGCGAAGGGCAAGAAGGAGATCCGAGATCTGGAGAAATTCCTCGCGGACTACCGCGAGATCTCCCTTTCGCGCGAAATCGGATCGAAGGCACGAAGAATCCTCAAGCAGTACGCGAAGTCGGATGGCATGGGCGCGATTGATGCCATGCTCGCCGCCACCGCAATCAATGAGGGCATGACGCTCTCCACGAAGAACGAAAAGCACTTTCGCAACGTGAAGGGGCTTGAGATCGAAGTGCCGGAGTATTAATCAATGCAGACCGCGGAATTCCGGACGAGCGACGTTGCGCCGGCCTCGATACCATTTCTTTCCGGCTCCAGCTTACTGATTATTGAAAGCAATGCGCGCAGCCCTTTCAAGACGTTCAATTACGTTCGGCATTAATCGCCGGACGTTATACCTCTGCGCCACTTCGCGATATAGTCCCATCGCGGGCTGCCCGTTGAATTGCCTCTACTTTCTCCGCTGAAAGAATCAGATCAAGCCAGTTCTGAGCACATCTGTGCTGACATCCCAATTCGAAGTCCGTAAACCGGGACCTCAAGATGTTCGTACCTTCTTCGACGAGGGGTGGCGCGAAGCGCCGGGGTGGTGCTTTCAAGAAATTGTTTTGTTGAACGAACCGCACCGCCGCTTCGCGGCACCCGCCCCTGTCCTGCGACTTTTTGTGCCGGCTACAACTTGATTTTGATTTCCGCTGCGTAAAGCATCGTCCGATCGTTGTCGCGGGCGGCCCATTTGAGCAGTGTTTCCAGGCTCGGCTGAACACGCCCTTCGAAAACAGTGCGGCCGTTGGCGGTAACGGCGATCGGCCGGCTCAAATCGAACCGGTCGGGCGAAATCAGAAGCGTGAAAGCGGCGACACCTTTCGACTTCACCTCGATCGTATTCCCCTTGCGAACGGCGTCGGCACGGCCTGCCGGCGTTTCACGAACGAAGATGGCGTTCGCGGCTCCGGAGAATTTCATTGCGGGATTGGTGCTGCCCCAGACATTGAGGTCCACGAAAGTCTTGGTATCGCCGGGCTGCGCGCCGATCTTGTCGATCACGAGCCAGTGGGCGCGGTTGTGGACGAGGTCCGCCGTCTCCCAGGTGAGTCGATCGGGATGAGGCTCGCGGGGATGGTCCCTGGCGAACTCTTCGAACGGGCCTTTGACCACGGGCCACCATGACGTGTTGTGCGCGCCCTGAGGCTGGGGGTTGTAGGAGATGTCGACGCCGCCGGCCGCGAGGTGATCGATCCATGGCTCGATCTTGCCGGCCGGATAAAGGGGATCGAGTCCGCCATTGACGACGAACATGGGTTTGTTGAGAAAGTTGTTGGGGAAGATCTTTCCGTCGTCGATGCCGTTGCTGGTGAGCACCATCGTCGAGCCGTTCAGCGGCAGGAAACTCGCGAAAGGCGTGGTGTCGCGCATGGCGATGAAGTACGCGCCGGTCGCGCCGTCGGAAACGCCGGAAACGACGACGCGATTCTCGTCGACGTTGTAGGTGCGTTTCAGGGAATCGACAATCGCGTTGAGGTTCAGGACCTGGTCGTCGCTCCACCACGGCGCGCGATTCCACGCATAAGGCAGAACGTAGATTTGCTCGTCGCCGGCCAGCGCTCCAATCGCGCCGGTCCCCCGCGGCTGATTCGTGTCGCGGCCCCCGACGCCGCCATGAAGCTGGAACCGCACCTGGTATTTCCTGGACGGATCGTAGCTGTCCGGAATGCCGATCGCGTAATGATGCTCGACACCGTCTTCGGTTCGATTGCTCGCCAGGATCACGCCCGCCTTCTGCGCGTCATAGCTGCGGCCTGCCTTCAATCGCCTCAGGGCTTCCTCGAAGGTGACGCCGGATTTCGCGATGTCGCCGATCGCTTTTGCCGCCTCGTTGGGATTGCGCGCGTTCCAGAATTTCTGGAAAGCCGTGTCGATGGAGTTGGACGCCAGAATGGATGTGGCCACGACGAGTAGCAGGGCGAGTCGTTTCATGCCGCGCAGTATAAAACAATTCCGCGCCGGCGCCGCATGGCCGGAGAAGCGGAAGAAGCGTGCGCCCTCGCGTCCCAATCCAACGACCCTTGCCGATGGCCGGACGGTTACGGTATCAACGCGGCTCGAAGTCCTTCGCGGAGGACGGGAGAACCGGTGAAGAGATCTTCTGGAAAGCGGAGGTAGCGGATGAAGGATTCGTAAACCCGCTCGGGCTCGCTGTAGTTCACGACCAGCCCCGCGATGTACTGCAGCCGAAGATTGCGGTCGGTATTGATCTGCGCGTTCTCCAGCCACGGCCGGAGATCGTGGTTGCGCCCGGCATAGGTGGAGAGAATCGACAACGGAGGAGTGATCCCGACGTCTGCCAGCGAGGCCACCACCCTGGCGTAGTCGGGACGGGCGAGGCGTGCGGCCCACGCGTCAATGTCGATGACGGCCGGACCGTTTTGCCCGACCAGCACCGTGTCGTAGCCGCGGCCGCGGAAGTCGCTGTTCCAGACGGTTCCGTTGGGCAGCGATTTGAAGAAAGTCGCGAACTCGCTTTTGACGACGTCTTCGGTGCTGTCGTAGAGAGGAACCCACTGCGTCACCACGCCGCCGGGATTCAGGTGTTCCTTCACTTTTTCGAAATACTCGGTGCTGTAGAGCGTGGCCGCACCTTTGATCCAGGGATGAATCGGATCGGAGGTGATGACGTCGAATTTTTCGCGGGTCGTCAGGATGTAGTGGCGCGCGTCGTCGTAAACGACCTCCACACGTGGATCGTGAAGGACGTTGTCGTTTTCCCGGCCGAAGTACGTCGACACCACTTTGGGGATGAGCGGCTCGATCTCGCAGATCACGATTCTTTCGATCTCGGGATACGGAACAAACGATCCCGCCGTCACACCGGCGCCAAACCCGACAACAAGAACCGACCGGGGGTGCGGGTGCATCAGCGCGGAAAGATGGCCGAGCATTCGTTCCAGACGCATGTCGCGCTTTGCGCTGGACGCTTCGATTTTTCCGGCAACATGAAAATTCCGGACGCCGCTCGGCCATTCGGAAACGGCCACCGACGAGTTCAATCCCTCGCCGACGTATCGCACCTCGGGAGGATTCTTCACCCATACCGAAAATTCACGGCCATAAGCAACGAGAAGGCCGGGCAGCGGCGGCACCGTCCAGCAGAGAATGACGCCGGCGACCGCGGCGGCGCCGAGAGTTGCAAGCTTGAGTGCCGGGCTCCGCGCATGGAGATGAAACCCAAGAACCATCAGTCCCGACAAGCCCGAGACGGCGATGAGGATGCGCTCGCCCTGTTGCGATCCGATCCAGGGAATGACGAGAGCGCTGAACGCCAACGCGCCGGCAATCGCGCCGAGCGTGTTGGTGGCATACAGTCCGCCCACCAGTCGCGCGGAATCCTTGCCTTTGCCCGACAGCGACGTCAGCGCGAGCGGAAAACTCGCTCCCCACAGGATGGCCGCGGGAAGAATGGCCCACAGACATCGAACCAGATCGAGGCGAAGGGCCGCCCACGGGTCCGCGTCCGCCGTTTTGTCGATGGGCCAGTACGGCAGGGAATAGGCGATTGCCCAGGATGCCCACGCGATGGCCGCGGTCAGCCCGATCTGGCACAGTCCAAGAGCGGCCCGAGGTTGAGTGGACCGCCGCGAATAATACGAACCCGCGCCACTGCCCAGCCCAAGCCCGGTCAGGAAAACGGCGAGGATGATCGAGAACGTGTAGACGGTTCCGCCGAACACCAGCGAAAGCTGGCGCGTCCAGATGGCCTCGGCTCCGAGCGCGGACAATCCGGAAAGCGCGGTGGCCACGTAAATCGTGAAGGGCTTTTCGGCTTCGACGGATTCCCGGACTTCGGTATCCACCGGTGCGTGCTGCGGCGTTCGGCCGGCGAGCCGCAGGGCGAGCATTCCCACGAGCGTGTTGATGCCCACCGCCACTACCGTTGCCGTGACCATATCGAACACACGCAGAAGATAAAAGCCCGCAAGGAGACAGCCGATAACGGCGCCGGCGATGTTCCCCGCATAGAAGAAACCCAGCCACGACATTCCTTCACGCGTCGTTTCGACCCAGCGGGCCACGGCCGGCAGGGTTGCGCCCATCATCAATGTCGGGGGGATCAGACACAGACCGGCAACGGCCGATCGGAGCAGGATTCCGGCGATGCCGTGGCCGGCAAAAGCCGTATAGGCGCTCCCTGCCAGGGGCACCGCGCCCAGGACGAGGATGCCCATGGCGGCGATGCACAGTTCAAGCAGTCCATAGACTTTCAGCGGGTGCCGGCTGGATGAAATGAAGCGGGGCAGCAGGAGGCTGCCAAGACACATACCCCCCATGAAGGTTCCCAGCAGGACGCCGAGAGAAAACGCGGAGGATCCAATCACCAGTTCCAACAGCTGGAACCAGACGATTTCATAAATGAGCGCGGCGCACCCGCTCCCGACGAAAAGGAGCAGCAACCCCGGTTTGAGCATTCTGGTGTCAGTGGTGCCTGACACCAGTTTTCCGCTCCTACTGGGGCCGATGGAAGAGTCCGGCATATGCCGCTTTGCCGCGGACATGTCCGGCCATGGCCGCCATCACGGCCGTTCGTGTGGCGACACCGGGGGCAACGGCGCCGGGTGTTCCCGGAGGAGCCTGGGGTGAGGGTTCGACGGGCAGCATGGCGTCCAGCGCGTAGAGCTCCATTACATAATGATGCAACGGGCCCGCGGCCGGCGCGCCCGGGCCTCGATAGCGGGAGCCGCTGACGCTGATTTGTTTCGAACCGTCGGGGAGACTGAAACCATCGGGCTGGCCCTGGGCGATCTGTGTTGCCGTGCCCGGAATATTCCAGACGAGCCAGTGCAGAATGTCGCTCAGGCCGTCGCCGGCGGGTGCGTCGATGTCGTGGAACATCAGGACAAAACTCTGCGTTCCGGCCGGAGCCCCGCTCCATTGCACGCCCGGTGAGGTTTCGCCGCCGGCCTGCGTGTATCGCAGCGGGATCTGTCCGCCGTCGGGCCAGGCCGTGGTATTGAGCGTCATCGTGACCATGCCGCCACGCTGACCGCCGCCCCCTCGCCCTCCCCGCTGCGCCTCGGCTCCACCCGGAGGCGCCGCGGGCGCGCCGCCGCGTTGACCGGCTCCTGCCGGCGGGGTCTGGATGGCGGTTACGGTGAGAACCAGGCCAGGCAGCAACGTTAGAAAGAGAACCAGTCGCACCAATCGCATTTTGTGTTGTTCCTCCGAATGTCTTGGGGGCAGTGACTGCCCTTCGTGTGCGAGAGAATTTACTAAGCCTTCCGCCTTTCTTCAAAGATAAAGCGCCTGACGCGGTTTCGCATTTCGGGTAAACTCGGCGCCGTCCAGGAGGGTCCTCCGTGAAAAAACTCGTCGCGCTCGCAGGTTTGTTGCTGCCGCTGTTGCCGTTTGCCGGAGCTCAAAAGCCGGCACATCCCCGATATGTTCTGAACGAAACGAATGGCGTCTACCGGTGGGACGATGCCGCAGCGGGTTGGCTTCAAGCG
Source organism: Acidobacteriota bacterium (assembly GCA_023265365.1). GTDB lineage: Bacteria > Acidobacteriota > Terriglobia > 20CM-2-55-15 > 20CM-2-55-15 > JAHFTY01. The sequence goes on along the minus strand of JAHFTY010000147.1, from coordinate 3,143 downwards.
TCACAGGGTCTGCCGGTGCCGCTCTTTCACCGGACCGAAGGATCGCTGCTGCGAGTGGACCCCGCGGACGAAACACGCCTATATCTGCTTCTCAACGTACCCGTGAATTCGGAGCGAGAGGAGCGGCTCCTGTTCGGTTCGCTCGATTCCGGGAATCACTGGGCTTTGATGAAGGATCTTGGAAGCGATGCGTTCTACACGGGCATGGACATCGACGCTTCGGGAGGCCTGACGTTGCAGTCGTCCGATGGCGGTTCCCTCGCCGTCGACACCTCGGTTCTTCGATACGAACCCGAATCGCAGATGAGTCCGGCCTCTCTTCTCGGCGACACGGCAACGCCGCCGGTCATGCGCGAGCTTGGAGACATCGACACGAACAATATTGCGGTCGTCGAAGACGACGGGGCCATCGTGGGAAGGGAATTCGATCTCTCGAATACTTCTTTCGAATTCGACCCCCGAACCGGAAGCCTTTACCTGAAGCTCGCCGCGAATCGCGTGATGGTGAGCTGGGTCGGCGTCCCGGTGTTCAACAGGACCGATCCGAATACGTTTCAGGTGGTGCTGCTTCCGGACGGAACGATCCGGTTCAACTACCGAATCGTCAATGCCAGGACAGGAATTACCGGTATCTCCAACGGATTTCAAACAACGAGCCAGCCGATGCTGTTCAGCGGAATCACGACGCTCAAGGGTCTGGCCGGTCTGCCGATCGCCCAGCGTTTCCGCACCCCCGACATCGATCTCGTGCGCCTCTCGCAGCGGTTCTATCAGACTCATGACGACGACTTCGACGGTCTGGTCGTGTTCGGTTCCAGCGACTACCCGGCGAACATCGCGGGCGGGAGTGGAGCGTATTTCGCGGGGATCCGGAACGATGTTTACGGTATCGGCATATCCGCGGTCGACGGCACCGCCTCCGTGGGAAGCGCAGGGCGTCTGCAGGGCATCATCAATATGTTGAAGGGATTCTGGCTGCGTGTGGCGGTCTCGTCGAATCCGTCGACGTTTACTTCTGTTTATCTTTCCAATAGCGGAGTCAATGATGCCGGAGAAGCGCCCGACACGCTCGTGACGCCGGTGAACAATTTGAGGCAACTGGCGTCAAGCGGGGTCGGCGTTCCTTATGAAGTGACACACATCGCCTCATCGGGTCCGCACGCGAGGTATTTCGATTCGACGACCGGCGCCTATACCGGCGATCGCATCGGCATCAAGGGAACCCGCAAGGACGTGACCATGGCCAGCATCATCGAAATCGAAGGCGATCGCGTCCCGGCGCGGGGCGCGGCCCCGACGGCGTTTCGGCATGCCTTCATTCTGGTGGCGCCGCCGGGGAGTTCGGCGAAACCCGCCGATCTTGTCCGGATGGATGCGGTGCGCCGGGGATGGGAGTCGTTCTTCCGGCAGGCCACCGATGGCCTCGCCAGCGTCTCGACCGAATTGCAATCGGGTGTTTCCCGAATCTCGCGGCAGGTGAAAGGCCGTGGAATGACCAGCCTTGCCAGCCCCGGAACCGCGCCGTCGCCGTCGGTGGGTTATGGAATCCTGGAAGTCGGATCGGACTGGACGTCCGGCGTCGCCTTTCTCACCGGCCGTGACGGCGATCGCGTGGTCACCGAAACGGCGGTTCCGGCAATCGGCGCCACCCGCCGCGCGCGCGCCTACGTGGAACGAACGGATCGCGTCAACACCGGCATCGTGATCGCCGCCCCGGCCGGCGCCGCTTCGCTGAGCTTCCATTTGAGAAACGCGGATGGATCGATTGCCGCGTCCGCTTCCGTCGATCTGCCGGCAGGTGGACAAATCGCCCGATTTCTTCAGGAACTGTTTCCGGCATTCACTTTTCCGGCGGCATTCCGCGGCACGATGACGGCGACGGCAACTTCTTCCGTGACGATGGTGACGCTGCGGACATATCTCAACGAGTCCTCGGAATTTCTGATCACCACCACGCCCGTCGCAGATCTTGCCGAGCAGACGGCGGCGGTTACCTATCTGCCGCACTTCGCGGATGGTTCGGGATACAGCACCGACGTGATGTTGATCAATGCGGATGCGGGTCCGGTGACCGGCACGCTGGAGTGGAGAACGTCCAGCGGAAATCTGATCGGGGCCGCCGCGAGATATTCCATTTCGGGCAACGGGACGCAGGTTCTGTCGTCGGGAACCGGGACCGGAACGCTCCAGAGCGGTTACGTGGTGGTTCGCGCCGACGCCGGACAGACCGGACCCGCGGTGCGCAGCATCATCCAGCTTCGTCAGAACTCCCGCGTCGTCGCCATGACCGGGCTGTATCCGTCCGCGCCGGCGCACCGGGCGCAGACCGTCATCGACCTTTCGGAAGGTCACGACAGCGGCGTGGCTTTCTTGAACGACGGCACCGTGCCGGCGGCAATCCGGCTGACGCTGTTCGATGGTCAGGGGACGGCTCTGCCATTCACTTCCAGCTTCACGCTCGGCGCGCGCAATCAGAGCGCGAGCTTCGTATCGCAACTGTTTCCGGCGTTGCCGCGCGGTTTTCGCGGCTCGCTCGAGATTTCGTCCGACCAGCCGCTGCAGGCGGCGACGTTGCGTTCGACGGCGACGGGCGACCGGTTTCTGCTGGCGGCGTTTCCGGTGGAATCCCTGAGCTTGAAAAGAAGCGACGCGGTGCTTTACTTCCCGCAGATTGTGGATGGAGGCGGCTTCAGTTCGGAGATCTTTATCTTGAATGCCGGCGCGAATACATCGAACTCGAAGTTGTCGTTGTTCTCCGCGCAGGGACGCCCGATCAAAATGCCGTTTGGGCCACGGTAAAAGCAGTTTCTCTAACCGCACCACCCCGGCGCTTCGCGCCACCCCTCCTCGTCGAGGAGGGGAAAACGCTTTTCCCTTCCGCCTTATTGGGACAGCAGTACCTCGCTGAGGTCAGATGAGGAGGGGAAAACGTAGAACATTTCCCCGCCTTGGCCAAGGCGGGGTGCCGTGAAGCGGCGGGGCGGTTCGTTCAACTAAATCGATTTCTTGAACAGCACCACCCCGGCGCTTCGCGGAACCCTCCTCGACCAGACTCAACCCGGGGTGGTGCCGCTCCAGAGGACCCCCTGGTCTTTCGGCACGCTTCCCACTCCTTTATAGATGAATCGCTGGACTCGGGCGCC
>JAHFTY010000303.1:2809-4473 GCA_023265365.1 Acidobacteriota bacterium | reverse complement strand
TTCTGGCGTTGCGGCTGACGACGAATCAACGTGGGGAAGTCCTCCTCACCAGTACGCTGGTGGCGGATTTGTCCCGCGCCTCGTCCACATCGCCGCTCTATTTTCCGCAAATGGCCGACGGCGGCGGCTACACCACGGCCGTCACTTTGCTGAATACCTCCAACGCCACGCAAACGGGAACAATATCGGTTTCCACGGATGCCGGGGCGCCGCTGACGGTGCGGAATTCGAGCGGCACAGCGGCCTCTACATTTCCTTATTCGATCCCTCCGGCCGGAGCATTCGTATTCAGGACGGACGGTTCTCCGGCTCTTGGAACAGTAGGGTGGCTGAAAGTCACGCCGGATTCGGGAACAACGGCGCCGGTCGGCGCCGGCGTCTTCTCCCACATGCAGGACGGAATCATGGTCACCGAATCGGGCGTTCCATCCGCCGTACCGACCACGCGTGCGCGCGTGTACGTCGACAAGTCCAACGGCCACGATACGGGTCTGGCCATTGCGAACCCGGGTGCGTCGTCGGCAGCAATCACGCTGAGGGCATATCAGACAAATGGAACCACCAGCGCGGGCAGCGGTCCGGGAAACGTGACGGTTGAACCCGGCGGTCACCGCGCGGCGTTTGCGGGCGAGCTGATCAGCGGTTTGCCGGATGGCTTTACCGGGGTTGCCGAGATTTCGTCGACCACGCCCTTCGTGGCGTTGGCGCTGCGCGCGCTCAGCAACAACGGCCGGGGCGACTACCTGTTGACCACGTTTCCCATCGCCGACGCGAATCTAACCGCGCCGTCTCCCATCGTTTTCCCTCACATCGCCGCGGGCGGCGGCTACACCACTCAGTTCATCTTCATCAGCGCCAGCGGCGCCGGATCGGTGGGATTGAGCTTCTTCAATGAAGGGGGATCCGTGGCCGGAATCGCGCATAGTCCCTAAAAACGAGAATTGACATAGAATCGGGGGCCGACAGGAAGCCGCTCGACGCTTCCGGAATCGCGTTGCGGAACAACAGCTGCGGCATGCGAGCTGGCTGCGTGTATTGCTTCTTTACTGAAATTTCAGGAGGGTTAACCATGAGACTTCGTCGTTTCGTCATCGGTCTATGTGGTGCGGCCGCGATGCTTGTGATCGGACCGTCAGCGCAGGGCCTGCAGGATCAACAGGGTTTCGTGCGTATCACGCCCGAACAGGTTAACTGGGTGAATGATACTGACGGCGTCCAGCGCGCCACAATTTCCGGCGATCCCACGAAGCCCGGCATCTATGTCGTCCGGGTAAAGTTTCCCCCGGGCATTATGAGCCGTCCGCACTTTCATCACGAAGACCGGTACGCCGTCGTGCTGAAAGGAACCTGGTACACGGGAACGGGCGACGTGCTCGATCCCGACAAGACAGTTCCATTAAAGGTGGGCAGTTTTATGAAGCATCCGGCCGGGGCGCATCATTTCGACGGGGCGAAGGACGAAGAAGTTATCGTTCAGATTGTCGGGTACGGTCCAAGCGACACGATCCGGCTGAAGCCGGAAGATGGGAACTACGGCCCGTCATTGAAGAAATGAACTAGTGATGGCCGTGGCCATGGTCGCCGCCGTGCCCGCCGTCGTCGTGAGATTCCTCAGGCTTCTTGAAGTTCTTCGCCTGGATCTCCGCATCGGTCGGAGGCAGGAA
>JAHFTY010000303.1:0-2799 GCA_023265365.1 Acidobacteriota bacterium | reverse complement strand
CCGAACCATGCCAATCTTCGAATACAAATGCCAGAAATGCGGAACCCAGTTTGAGCACCTGGTCATTCCAACGACGACGGACAAGCCGGCCTGCCCGAGCTGCAAGGCCAAGGGCAAGAATCTCGAGCAGGTGATCTCGCTTTTTGCGACGACCGACGATAACGTCACCAACCGTCACATGGACTGGGTGAAAAAGGAGTCGCGCAACCTTAACGACGAACGCATCCGCAACGAATACAAGCACGCCGACGACTGACGTCTTGCGCCCGCGAAGGAGGAGTAATGGCGGATTGGGGTAGTGGGGGCTTCAAGGCGGAGTTCCAGCGCATCCACAACGAAATTTCAAAAGTCATTGTCGGATACGGAGATATCGTCGACGACATCCTGATGACGATTCTCGCCAAGGGGCATGTTCTGCTCGAAGGCGTCCCCGGCCTCGGCAAGACCAAGCTTGTGCAGACGCTGAGCGATGCTGTGCACCTGACCTCGGCGCGAATTCAGTTCACGCCGGACCTGATGCCCGCCGACATCGTGGGAACGAACGTCGTTCGCGAGAACGAGCACGGCGACAAGTATCTCGACTTCCAGCCCGGGCCGATCTTCGCAAATATTATCCTGGCCGATGAAATCAATCGAGCGACGCCGAAGACGCAGTCTGCTCTTCTCGAGGCGATGCAGGAAAAGACCGTCACGGTCGGAAAGCAAACCTATACGCTCGATAATCCGTTTGTCGTGATGGCGACGCTGAATCCTCTCGAGCTCGAGGCCACATATCCGTTGCCGGAAGCGCAACTGGACCGCTTCTTCGTCAAATTGAAGATGGAATTTCCCGACATCGAGAGCATCCACACGATTCTCGATCGCACGACGTATCTCGACGAGCTGCAGGTCGAGCGCGTGTGGAACGATGAGAAGATCGTCGAATTACGCGAGATGGCGCTCGCCGTTCCGATTTCGGACAAGGTGCAGGATTATGCGATTCAGCTCATCATGGCCACGCAGCCTTCGACGTCGTTTGCTCATCCGTTGACGAAGCAGTATTTGAAATACGGCGCCAGCCCGCGCGGCGCGCAGGCATTGGTGGTCGGAGGGAAAGTGCGCGCTCTCCTGAATGGGCGCACCGAAGTGACGCCGACTGACATTCGCGCCGTCGTTTTGCCGGCTTTGCGGCATCGTGTGATTCTGAATTTCGAGGGCGAGGCGGAACGCGTGGATCCGGACTTCATCCTCAAAGCGATCATGGAGAGTATTCCCGATGGAGTTTAGAGTCTCCAAACGAAGAGTCGACAACGTGTCCGTGGTCGACCTTGCCGGCAAGATCACGGCAGGCGACGCCCTTTCCGCGTTTCGCGACGCCATTCGAGACGAAGTTGCGAAGGGCAACAACAAGATCCTGCTGAACCTTAAGGAAGTCTCCTACATCGACAGCAGCGGTCTCGGTGAACTCGTGCTGGCGCTCGGTACGGCTACTCAGACGATCTGCGCGTCCTGCGGCGCCACATTATTTAAGGATGACGACGGCCAATGGGAACGCTGCGCCCAATGCAACAGCGAAGACCGCAAATCCTGGGGACAGTTCAAACTGGCGCATCCCGGGCGCCAGGTTACGGACTTGCTGCAATTCACCAAGCTCAATACCGTTTTTGAAGTCCACGAATCCGAGACGGACGCCCTGGCCAGTTTCGTGTAGCAGAACCAGTCCTCCCTAGAGCAACCTCAACCCCGTCACGATTGAATACACGATTGCGATCGCGCTGACTGCGAAACAGGCGAGCGCGATGATCAGGTGATCCAGCCTTTCCGGGTGCAGCGGATCCAGAAACCGCGCGCACAGATACCCGCCCGCCAAACCTCCAAGGTGCGCCCAGTTGTCGATGCCGGGGACGATAAAACCAAAGATGAGCATGTAAATCGTCCATTGCTTCGCCTGGTCGCCGACTGCGCGGCTTCCCGTGCGCCGTCCGTAATAAATCAGCGATCCGATCAGTCCCATGATGGACGCCGACGCGCCGACGGTAACGCCGCCTCCGAGACGTGGAAGAAATCCAAGGAACCGGCTGCCCACGGAGCTCGCCGTGAAACCGGCCACGCCGGCCATCACGTAGATGATCGCCATGCGGCTCGGACCGTAGAGTTCGGCCACGGCCGGCGAAACGTTTCGAAGCGACATCATGTTGAAAGCGATGTGGAGCAGTCCGCCATGAAGCCAGCCCGCCGTCAGCACTGTCCACCACCGTCCGTATTGGAAGACAGGAACCGATCCGCTGGCCCCGAATACAAACAGCGCCGGGAAAGAAGGGGACAGGAAATTGAGGAGGCCGCCGCCGAATTGCTGGCCGCCGCGAATGAAGAGGAGCGTCGCGACATAGGCCGCAATGCAGGACCACATCACAAACGGCGTGAACCCGAGGTCGCGGCCGAAGCGGCTCAACAGCGGAGCGAAGCCCCAGAGTCCCGGATTCCACCGGCCGCAGGTGAAGCATCGTTCGTCCTGAACGCCGACGAGATTCTTGCATCCAGGACAAATAACCGATCCCCACTTTTGTCTTAACATCCCGCCATTCTACCTTTTCTCACTGTAGGCGCGGTCTATGACCGCGCGTTTTTCGGCGTGATGAAGGGAAATACGCGCGGTCATAGACCGCGCCTACAGTTAAACCGTATAGTTTCTGTCGGGAGATGAAGATGGAACTGGCAATGATCGGATTGGGCCGTATGGGCGCGGCGATGGCCGGGCGACTGATGGGCCGAGGACATCAGGTGATCGCGTTCGATCAGGACCGCGCAGCGATTGACGCG
>JAHFTY010000302.1 GCA_023265365.1 Acidobacteriota bacterium | reverse complement strand
CCGGCATGATCATCACGTGGCGGACTGCGGCGTTCTCGATCGCCACGCTGGGCGCGATTGGCGTGATTGCGTCCGTTTATCCGGCGCGCCGCGCCGCGGATCTTCCACCCGTGGAAGCGCTGCGCTTCGAGATGTAGGCGGCGAAAAGAGCATGGTCATTCGCGAAGTCATTCTTCAGGCGCTCACGGCTCTTATCAATCATCGCTTCAGGGCAGCGATGACGATGTTGGGTATTTCATGGGGTATCGTCACCGTTGTGCTCCTGATGGCTTACGGCGACGGCTTCCACCGCGCGCTGATGTTCGGGTTCCGCGGCGCCTTTTCCGACGGCGTGGTCATTACCTATGGCGGCCAGACGAGCAGCCAGGCGGGCGGCGAACGGGCGGGCCGGCCGATCCGGCTTAAAGAAGAGGATGCGGAGGCGTTGAAGTCGGCGCCGCTCGTGAAGTACGTGAGCCCCGAATACATGTCGAACTGGCCGCTTGCGTCGGATACGCGTCAGACGAGCGTCGGGATTCGCGCTGTTGCGTCGGAGTACGGGATCATGCGGTCGGAGGTTGCGGAGGTGGGGCGGTTTCTGAATACCGAAGATGTCGAGGGCCGGCGGCGGGTGGTCTTTCTCGGTTTTGAAGCGGCCAGCCGGCTCTTCGGCAACAGCCCGGCGGTGGGCCAGACGATTCGCATGAAGGGAATTCCATTCGAAGTCATCGGCGTCGGAACCAACAAGGTCCAGATTTCCAACTACGGCGTCGGTCCGGACAAGTACTGCGCCTTCATTCCGTACACCGTGGCGAACCAGCTACAGGACACGACTTACGTTTCCACGATCGTCTGGCAGATGCTCGATCCCATTTTTCACGATGAGGCGATCAAACAAGCTCGCGGCATCATGGCCGAACGCTACCGGTTCAACCCGGCCGACGAACGGGCGCTCAGACTGAACGACACGATCGAGAACATGAAGATGGTGAGCGGAATCACGGACGGACTGAAGTTTGTGCTGACCTTCATCGGAACGCTGACCCTCGCGATCGGCGGTATCGGCGTCATGAACATCATGCTGGTCTCGGTCACGGAAAGGACGCGCGAGATCGGCGTCCGGAAGGCGCTGGGAGCCAGGCGGCGTCACATCATGCTGCAGTTCATCTCCGAAGCGATCGTCATCACTTTTCTGGGCGGCCTGCTCGGAATCCTGATGTCGTATGTCCTGGTGAACGTGATTCCGCCGCGGCCTTTTCTGGCGGAAATGATGGACGATCCCACCGGCGCCACGGACATTCATCTGCTGCTTTCGGCGAATGTCGTCACCGTGGCGGCAAGTATCCTGATGGTGATTGGTCTTCTCAGCGGCTTCTGGCCGGCCCTGCGCGCCGCGCGCATGGATCCCATCGAGTCATTGCGCTACGAATAGGCGAGAATCCCGGCCCGACCAGTCTCAGGCCTGCGGGTTCACATCCCGCACATGCCGGGTTGGGCGGCGCCACACCGGCCGCACCCGGCGTGGGGCATGTCCGGCGATCCGCCACTGACGGCGAACACGGAAAGTTGTTTCTCGATGTTCTCGCTGTTGCAGTGGGGGCAGTCCGTTGAAGAGTCGTGACGGGGCACGATTCGTTCGAAGCGGCGTTCGCAGTCTCGACAAATGTATTCAAAGATAGGCATGGCGGTTACTCAATCCAGTCTGCAATGAAAACGTTGGTTTCGCTTCCGGTTTTTCCGTTGCGGTTCGAACCCCAGATCATTTTCTTACCATCGTTCGTGAACATCGGAAAGCCGTCGAATCCTTCGTCGAACGTGATCTGTTGAAGTCCGGTTCCGTCGCGATTGATCAGATAAAGATCGAAGTTCGGGCTGCGCGGATTGGGATTGTTCACGTTGGACGCGAAGACGATCTGGCGGCCGTTCGGATGGAAGAACGGGGCGAAGTTCGCCTTGCCGTTGGAGGTCAGCTGGCGTTTCTCGCTTCCGTCGGCCTTCATGATCATGATTTCGAGCTTGTCGGGTTTCACCAGGTCTTTGGCAAGCAGATCCTTGTAGGACTGGACGTCCTGGGGCGCCTTGGGCCGGGCGGCGCGCCAGACGATGTATTGGCCGTCCTGCGAGTGCCAGGGGCCGCCGTCGTAACCGATGTCGTCCGTCAGTTGGCGCGGGTTGGAGCCGTCGCTGTTCATGTCCCAGATTTCGAGGTCGCCGCTGCGAAGCGACGTAAACACGATCTTCTTGCCATCGGGCGAAACCGTTCCCTCGGCGTCATAGCGATCGGTTGTCGTCAGACGTTTCAAGCCGGTGCCGTCGGCGTTGGCTGAAAAAATGTCGAACGAGCGATAGAGCGCCCAGATATAGCCCATCGCCGGGTCCGGAGGCGGCGGGCAATCGGGCGAACCGAGATGAGTGGAGGCATAGATGATCCGCTTGCCATCGGGCGTGAAGTAACCGCAGGTCGTGCGGCCCTTGCCGGTGCTGACGAGTGTCATCTTCGACCCGTCCGCATTCATCGTGAAAATCTGATCGCACTTGTAGGGCCCGTGCGTGGACTGGAAGATGACTTTCTTACCGTCGTACGAAAAGTAGGCTTCCGCGTTTTCTCCGCCGAAGCTGAGCTGTTGGATATTCCGGAGATGCGCCTTTTCCTTCTCGTGCAGTTGTGGCTGCTTGTAACCTACCTGGGCCTGGAACAGAGCGGCCGTGGCCACGGCAATGATGGCTGCGATCAAAACAAGTCTCGGTTTTTGCATGTCGTCCCCTATTTCCTGGCTTCCAGCGTCACATTGGCTTTGACGTCCTGGCCGTTCCGTTTCACAACCACGACCACAACGTCTCCGGGCTTCTTGGTGCGAAGGGCGAACGTGAAGTCATACAGATTCGTGATGGGTTTCCCGTCGAATTCCGTCATCAGGTCTCCCGGAAGAAAACCGGCTTTGGCGGCAGGACTTCCGGGCCGAACATCGGCGAACGGAACGCCTTTGAGGTCGTCGCGAAAATCCGGGATCGAGCCGAAGTAGGGCCCGTAGCCGCTTCCGCCGCCTCCGCCCACGGGTTGTTCCTGCTTCACCTCCGTATATTGCGGCCGCTGGTTATCGTTGGCGATGCGGTCGAGCATCAGGTAGGCCAGAGACAACACCTTCTTCGCGCCGGCAGCGTTGATTTTGTCGGAGGTATCCGAAGGCTTGTGATAGTCGGAATGAAGGCCCGAGAACAGGAACAGCACCGGAATGTGTTTCACTGCAAAGGAAGTGTGGTCGCTCGAGCCGAAACCCGAGTCGGAGTAGTCGAGTTTCAGGCCGACGGATTTGTCCGCCTCCTCCACCCACGGCTTGAAGTTCGGCGATGTGCCGACGCCGCCCACGAACAACCTGTCGTTTTGCAGGCGTCCGATCATGTCCATATTGATCATGGCCGCGATCCGGTCGGCCGGGATCGTGGGGCTGTTGGCGAAGTGCGACGATCCCAACAGTCCGAGTTCTTCACCCGCAAACGTCATGAACAGCACCGAGCGCTTCAGCCGGTGCCGCGAGATCAGCCGCGCCATCTCGAGCACGCCGGAAGTTCCGGACGCGTTGTCGTCCGCTCCGTGGTGGATCTGCCCGATCTGAGACGGCGCCAGCGAGTGGCGATCGCCGGCTCCGAGATGATCGTAGTGGGCTCCAACAACAATCCATTCGTCGCGCAGCCGGGGGTCCGTTCCGTTCACCGCCGCAATGACATTGCGCACGGTTTTGCGGTGCCGGATCACTTCGGTGGAAACCCTGAGCCGCGGCGCCATCGCTTCAAACGACTGCGGCTTCAGGTCTGCATCGATCTTCTTCTGGATGTCCGCCAGATTCCTGCCGGCTTTCGCAAACGCCGCCATCAGAGCTTCGCGTTTTGCGTGGATGGACGGAATGCCGATATCGTCCGGTTCGGTGTTCCCGGTCGCGGGACCAACAAGATCCTCTTCGCCGGGGTGATGATTGGGATCCGTGATGAAGACAATTCCCTTTGCTCCGTGTTGACGCGCATTGCTGGCTTTGGCGATGAGATCGGAATGGAGTGCATACGGGCTGTGCGCGTCGGACTCCTTCGGATCGTGACGGAAGGCGACGACGATTTTGTCCTTCACGTCGATTCCCTCATAGTCGTCGTAGCCCGCCTCCGGCGCCGAAATGCCGTAGCCGGCGAACACGGCCGGCCCTTCGAATTCGGCGGTGTTGGAAAAGCTGATCGGCACGAAATCGTCATTGATCTTCAGCGGCATGCCGTCGATTGCCAAAGCGTTCTTCGCACCGAAGTCGGCGCCCACCGTCAGATCGAAGTTCTGGAAGAAGGTGTTCTTCTCCCCCGCCGGCTTCAGTCCCCACGTCCGAAACTGAGACGCGATGTAATCCGCCGCCTTCTCCAGTTCGGGAGATCCCGACGCGCGCCCTTTCATGGCGTCACCCGCCAGAAAAGTCAGGTGCTGCATGTAACGGTCGGCGGAGATTTCCGCCAGCACGGTTTTC
>JAHFTY010000016.1 GCA_023265365.1 Acidobacteriota bacterium | reverse complement strand
ACCTGCTGGCCCGCGCGAAGCGTGACGGATTGCCGCGTGACCCCTTCGGTGATTTGCTCAAGGCCTTCGCTTAATGCGTGCGTGCTTTGATCGGGACCGGGAACGTCCTGGGTGCCCTGCGTTCCTCGGATTGCGGCGACTGCGGTTGGCGTCGACAGATTGGTGTTCGTTCCTGCGAGTCTCGAAATGTTGAACCAGAGGCTTCCGATCGTCTGAGTAATGGTGCGCGCGATTCCACCGGCGGCGGGCCGTTCCGTAATCACGACGACCGTACCTTCATTGAGAGAAATGAGGCTGTTGTCCGTGAATCGGACCTGCACCCGGCCCTGCATGGTCTGGACGAGGTCGCCACTGGCAAGCGAGAAACCGGGCGCCGTAATCCGCACTTTGTTGGTTGGCGTCGCGGCCCGGGCAACCCGGACATCGCCGGACAACGCCAGGACGGTCGCGATCGGCGCGCCGCCGATCGGCCCCTGTGCGATGGAAGCGGCCTTCAATTCCATGACGGAAGAAAAGAGGCACAGCCAGACTGCGAAGAAAGTGGTTTTCATGGCCCTATTTCTCATCGAACTTGTATACCCCGTCGAATTTTGAAGTGGCTCCTGCATACTCGAGTCGATATTTGGCGATTCGCCCTTTCATCAGACGCGATGGGCCATCGTTGGGGCTGAGCGTCAGGACGTGGTCGAAGGCCATTTCGGCTGCGTCGAATTCCCCCTGGCGATAGAGCGACAGTGCGTGCTCGTACATTGTGGCGAGTTCTTCCTGCTCCGGTTTCAGAACCAGCCGGTCCGATCCCATCCGCCGCTCTTCGTTCCGCCGTTCTCCGAATCGGGCCATCATGATCGTGCGCTTGACCTTCTTCGCTGTCGTGAGTTCGCCGCGGCGATCGGTGCGGCGGCGGTCATCCCGGAGGCGGCGAATCCCCAGGGGCTCGTAGATCGTCACGGCCTGCGATTTGCCTTTCACCTGAATCGTGTCGAGCTGGCGGCAGAAGACGATGTGCTTGCAATCTTCGTAAGCGGTGTCGGAGATGAGAATCCTCGTGCCGTAGTATTTGTTCAACGATTCGAGGCGCGAACCCAGGTTCACGTTATCGCCCATGACCGTGTAACTCATTCGCGTTTCCGATCCCATGTTGCCCACAACCATTGGCCCCGCATTCACGCCGATTCCGATCTCAAATTTGGCGCCGCCCGGGAGTATAAGCACGGGACGCAGATCTTCGACAGCATGAACCATCTCGAGCGCGCATAAAACTGCGCGGAGGGCATGATCCCTGGTTTCCAGCGGGGCGCCCCAGAAGCACATCACCGCGTCGCCGATCAGCTTGTCGAGCGTGCCTTTGTACAGGAAGATGAGGCCCTGCATCTTGTCGAAGTACTGGTTCAGAAAGTGAACGACCTCGGTCGGGGCCATTTTTTCGGAAAAACTCGTGAAACCCCGGATGTCGGAGAAAAGAACCGACATTTCGCGTTTTTCGCCGCCGAGTCTGAGCAGATCGGGATTGGCGACGACCTGATCGACGACGTGCTCGTCCAGGTAGGTTTTGAACGCGTCCTTGGTCCGTTTCTTGTCCTTTTCCTCCGTCAGGTATTTCCAACTGATGACGCCGCCGCTGGTGGCAACGAGGGCCAGTCCCGGGTACACGAAGCTCAGAACCCAGTGGATCGTCAGGAACGTGAGAATGTTGATGACCGTGAATAAAGCCAGGAGAAACAGGCTGTAGGCAATGCTGCGCTTGGCGTCCATCCGTGGCAGGTAAACGCCGGCGACGACGCCGAAAAGGACGATGAACATCACGTCGATGAGCTTCGTGATCATCGTGCGGTAGAGAAAACGCTGGTGGAGGAAATTGTCGATGACGTTCGCGTGCAGTTCCATCGCGGGCAGGGTGGGATCGAACGGGGACACCACGATATCGCCGAGTCCGATTGCCGGCGATCCGATGATGACGATTTTGTCTTTGAAAATCTCCGGCGCGACTTTCCCTTCAAGGACGTCCAGCATCGATATCGTCTGATGCCATCCGCGCGGCCCGTCGAAGTTCAGCATGTAGCGGCCGTGCTGATCGGTTTGAAGTTCGTAGTTTCCGATCTGTACCGAGGCGATGTGATCGTTTTCAATATCGACGGTCGGCGACGGCGCGGCCAGGTAGTGCCTGGTGAGCTGGATATCGAGCGACGGCCACAGTCGGCCCTCATACTCGATGAACTGCGGCTGATAGCGGAGCCCGCCTTCCGTGTCGCGGTGAAAGTTCACGAACCCGAACGATGCGGCCGCTTTCATCAGCGGCGGGATAGCAAGCTGCAGGTCCTTTCCCTGTATCAGTTCTTCGAGCTTGTTGGAGGCGCCGCCCTGCCGGCGCTCGGCCGGAAAGACCTGCTTCTCGATCACCAGGCTCATGAGGTCTTCGGTCAGGGGCGTGGCCTCCCGGCGCTCGCCGGTCTGAGTCAAAAGCTGGAGATAGACACCGAGAACAACGTTGCCCGCCTTCTGAATCGACTCGGCAAACTTCTTGTCGTTCTCCGGATTGGTGGGATCCACATCCGGATAGATCATGTCGAATCCGATGACCTTGGGCTTGGCTTCGGCCAGCTTATCGATGACCGAGGCCATGTAGGACCGCTGAAAAATACGGCCCGAACCGATTTTGTCCAGCGTCCGGTCATCCATTCCGACGAGAACGACTTCGTTCCCGGGTTGCTGAAAACTGCGGATTCTGAACTTGGCGTCCATCCAGAGGAATTCAACGCGCGTCAGGAAGTTCACGTCGGTCAGGTTGAGGCGGTAAATGCCGAGGACGAGGAAAGCGACCGTCAAGACCGCCGCGATGATCGGCGATACGCGCTTGCGAATGGATTCGGGAAGGAAGCCTCTTGCCATCTCGATGATTCCGCGGAAGTAAGTCGGGAGAGTACGTTAAAGCCACCACTCGGTCAAGCTTGATGAAGGATTCCGCGTGCCCCAAACCCCTGGGCCGACCTTGTTATACTCAGGGCTGCCGGATCCGAAATCCGAAATTCGAATTCCAAAATCCGAAATCCGAAATTCCCTTATGAATCCCACCCTGGAAGCCAAACTCAAACGGATACCGCCGGGTCCTGGCGTGTATCTCTATAAGGACACGGGGAACGAGATCATCTATTGCGGGAAAGCCAAATCACTGCGCAACAGGGTGCGGACCTATTTCCAGGATTCCCGGAATCTCGACGAGCGTAAAGACCAGATGATGGAGGCCATTGCCGACGTCGAGTTCATCATGACCGATACCGAGGGCGAGGCGCTGGCGCTCGAGAACAACCTCATCAAGCAGCACAAACCCAAGTACAACATCCTGTTGCGCGACGACAAAACGTATCCCTTTATCAAGGTTACGGTCAACGAACCCTATCCCCGGGCGCTGATTACCCGCCGCGTGAAGAAGGACGGCGCCCTGTATGCGGGTCCTTTCTTTCCCGCGGGCCTCGCCCGGAAGACCATCAAGCTCATCGAACGGTATTTTCTGATCCGCAACTGCAGTATCCATATCGATGGACTTCGTCCCCGGCCCTGCCTGCAGCACTACATCCATCGATGTCTTGGCCCGTGCGTGGACGGTCTCACCTCCCACGCGCAATATCAGGAAGCGGTGAAAGACGTCACCCTGTTTCTTGAGGGACGCAATCTGGACCTGATCCACCGGCTGCTCGAAAAAATGCAGGATGCCGCTTCCCGGGAACAATTCGAGCTGGCCGCGCACTACCGCGACGCGATCGAAACGATGGAGGAACTGGCGCAGCGCCAGAAGATGGCGGTAACGGGTTACGACGACATCGATATCTTCGGCCACCATGCCGAAGACGGGTTGATCGCCGTCTCCGTATTCCACATGCGTGGCGGCCGCGTGGTGGACAAGCGGGAGTTATTCTGGGAGGACCTGGAAAACTTCGAGCCGGGCGAGTTTTTCGGTTCGCTTCTGAAGCAGTACTACCTGGACGCGCCGCTGATACCGGTTGAGATCCACGTTCCCGCCGATTTCGAGGATCGCGAACTGCTCGAAGCGCAGCTGTCGGCAAAGCGCGGCCGGAAGGTGGAGATCCGAACGCCCCTCCGCGGATTCAAGCGGGAGTTGATCGACCTGGTCCATCGAAATGCCCGGCTGTCGTTCCTGCAGCGGTTTCGCGCGGCTGTCCCGCCGGCTGCGGTCATCGGCAGGGAACTCGAGGAGACGCTCGACCTGGAAAAGCCGCCGCGCCGCATCGAGTGTTTCGACATATCGAATTTGCAGGGAAGCGACATTGTCGCGTCGATGGTGGTTTGGGAAGACGGCCGGATGAAGAAATCCGACTACCGGCGCTTCATTATCCGGTCCGTCTCCGGAGCGCCCGACGATTTTCAAAGCATGCGCGAGGTGGTTGGCCGGCGCTATAAGCGGGTGCAGGACGAGGGTTTGAACATGCCGGACCTGGTGTTGATCGACGGCGGGCTCGGGCAACTGCATGCGGCCCAGTCGGCGCTGGACGGTCTGAACATCGTCGACCAGCAGCTCGCGAGCATCGCCAAGCGGGAAGAGATCATTTTCATTGCGGGCAGGGAAGACGAACCGATTGTTCTGGAACGCCGCTCACCGGTGTTAAGGTTGATTCAGCAGATTCGGGATGAGAGTCACCGGTTTGCGATCAACTTCCATCGCGAGCGCAGAGGCAAGCGTCATCTGAACTCGGAACTGAATCAGATTCGGGGAATCGGCGCTCGGACGACTCAGAAACTGCTGACCCATTTCGGCTCGTTAAACAAGGTGCGGGCCGCTTCCGTGGAAGAGCTGGAACAGGTCCTGACACGGCCGCAGGCTCGATCGGTATGGAAGCATTTCCATGATAGTATTGGCGCGTAATTCGAGTTCATAGGAGATAAGCAACATGGCTGAAAACAGTGGTGGCGACAAATTCCTGTACTTCCTTGCGGGCGCCGGTATTGGCGCCGTGCTCGCTTTGTTGTTTGCGCCGAAGTCCGGCCGCGAGACTCGCGAGTTGCTCGCGAAGACCGCGACGGATTCGAAGGACTTCATCGCCAATAAATATACCGAAGGCAAGCAGTACGTCGGAGACACCCGGCAGAAGGTGACCGACGATTTCAACGCGTTCATCGACAAGAGCAAGGAAGCCGTCGCACGGCAGAAGGAACAGCTGGCCGCGGCTTTCGAAGCGGGCAAGGCCGCGTACCGCGACGAAAAAAGCGCCGGTTCGGAGTAGTCAGGAGGAGCCGTTTGGAAGGATTACTCACGCTCTTTGTCGCGTTGACCGCGATTGCCGTGATCACTCAGGCAGGCGTTCTCATCGCAATCTACATCAATTCGAAACGGCTCAGCGATCAGCTCGAACGCTTCATGAAAGAGACTCGCGAAGTGCTCGTGCCGGTGAAATCGATTACCGAGAATCTGAAGGTGGCTTCCGCCAACCTCGTCGACATCGGCGTTTCCGCGCGCGAGCAGTTCCGGCGTGTCGAAGCAATGGTGGCCGAAACCGGCGACGCCCTTCACGTTCAGATCGACAGGCTGGATCAGGCCAGCCGTGACGTGGTCGGCCGCATCAACGAGACGGCGGCGATCGTTCAGGATTCCGTCGTCAAGCCGATCCGCGAAGTGGGTGCGTTGGCGAAAGGCATCACGCGCGGTTTCGAGGCATTCTTCTTCAAGCGCAATCGCAGCACGGTCGACCAGGCTCACCAGGATGAGGAGTTGTTCATTTAGGGGGGGACTGAATGGAAATCCCCCTGTTTCCTCTACCCAATCTGGTTCTCTTTCCCAACGTCGTTCTGCCGCTGCATATCTTCGAAGACCGCTACAAGCAGATGATCAATTCCTGCATCGATTCCGTTGAGGCTTTCGGCTTGATCCAACTCCGCGAAGGCGCTCAGGAGGAAACCGAGCAGACCATTCACCGCGTCGGCACGACGGCGCGCATCGTCGAGGTGGAACGGCTGGACGGCGGGAGGATGAACATTCTCTGCCACGGTGTGTCTCGCTTTCGAGTCCTGCGGTTTATTGAGAGCGAGCCGTTCTGGAAGGGCAAGGTCGAAATCTTCGAGGTCGATCCCGGCGACGACGAATGCCTGGGTCCGCTGGCGGATGAGGTCGCGGCACTTTACCGGAAGGCGTTCGACCTCGGCGTCCAGCTCAATGCCGTCTCGGCCGCCGATCTGCAACTGCCGGGCGCTCCGATCGAACTCTCGTTCATGGTCAGTTATGTTCTCGACATCCCGCCGGAGCAGAAACAGAAGCTCCTTGAATTGAAGTCCACCGAAAAACGGCTCCGCGAACTGGTGACGCACGTAGACGATGCTGTGCGCAAGCTCGAACAGCAGATCGTGTACAGGCGGCTCCAGCAAAAGGTTCGCGGCAACGGCGACCTCGGCAAACCGGGTTCGACCGGGCACTGAACGGCCGGGTCATTTTTTCAACAGGCGGACGCGGCCGGTGAATCCCCGGCCGGACGAATCTGAAAAGCGGCCGTAAGCCGGAGAGTTGACGTTGGCGTCGACGTAGCGGGGGTTGAAGCGGTTGAACAGGTTGGTGACCCCCAGCCGGACCGCCATTCGCTTGTTGAACACGATGGGGATTTCCTTTTCAAGACTGAAGTTCGTCGAGAAAAAAGCAGGCATGCGCCTTCCGTTGTACGCGCCGGCGAGATGGCCGAACTCATTGACCGGCGAGAACGGATATCCGGACCGCGCCTCCACGGCGTAGGAAGCCGCCGTCTTCAGAAGAAACGGAAAATAGCCCCACGTCACAAAGCGATGTCGCGTGTGCCAGCCGGCAAGGCCGAGTCCGATGTTTTCCAGCGCCGGATCCGGGAAATCGATGGACAGCGATGGCCGGACTTTCGTCTGCGAATACACATACGAACCGAGAAAGCGGAGGTTTGTGCGCAGCGGCCGATCGATGGACAACTCGACCGCGTCGTAGGCGGCTTTCCCGGAACTGTTGAATTCCAGATCGAGTTCCCTGCCTCGCGGCACGGCCCCCAATCTCGTCTGATGCCTGCCGCGTTTTTGGATGACGTTGATTCGCGAAACCCAGCGCGTCGCCCACTGCTGGTCCCAGGAAGCATTCCAGTGAATGCCGTAGGGGCTCCGCAGATCGGGCGTGATTCGAATTGCCGTCGGCGCAGGGGCCTGTTCGGCAATGCCGTCGGCGCTATACGCCGTGGTAATGCGCCGCTGCATTCTCGTGTACTGGAAATTATCGAGCGTCACATTGTCGTAGAACATGCCGGCGCCGGCGCTGATCTTGCTGCGATCCGTTCCGTTCGGCAGAAACGACGCGGCAAACCGGGGGGCGTAGTTCACGCGGCCGACAACGCTTTCACGGTCGATGCGTCCCCCGATTTCGATCTGAAATTTCGGATTCACGGTGACGCGATCCTGCAGAAAGAATCCCGCTTCGCGGTTCCGGCTCTCCGCCGAATCCGGGCCTTCGAACCGGACCCCCAGTTGGAGCCGGCCCTTGTCGTCGCGAATCTGGAACGGGCGCCGGGGCATGGCCAGGTCGGAAATGACGTAGTCGGCTTCTGCGCCGAACTTCATGCGGTGAACCCTTTTCGCCCAGGTCCGCTCGATCGCCACGACCTGGCTGGCGCGGAAACGGTCGTTGCGCCCGCGGCGGTCGGCGAAAAAATTACCGGTCCAGCCGGTGGGGCGGACCAGAAGCATCGATGTGCCCTTCGCGAGTTCGCTGTCGCGCCGGTGCGACCATTGAACGGTTGTTTCGAGAAGAGTGCCTCGAACGATGTTCCGGTTCGACACCGCGGCGGTTGTTCCGCGCTTCAGGTAGTTCGTTGTCGCTTCGAGAGGACGCAGGGGACTGAGTCCCAGATTTCCAAAGTACTCGGAGTTGTTCAGCAGGCTCATCGTCAGAACGTGCGCCTCCCCGAGATTCCATTGCAGCTTCACCAACTGATCGGCGACCGTTTGATTCTGGCGGTTCACCCCCTCGGGCAGGCCTTCGTTGAAGGTCCGAACGTAACGCAGGCTTCCGGAATACATGAACCACGCTTTGCCGCGCACAATGGGGCCGGAAAGCAGGAAGCGTGGGGAAAAATCCGAGACCGTCCTGCGCTTGAAGTTCAGTCCGGGAAGAAAATCGGTGATATCCCACTTCGTCTTGTCGCCCACAAACTTGCTTTCCACGCGGACCACGCCGCCGGATCCTTTGCCGAACTCCGCGGAGTAGCCCGTGAGATCCAGGTCGACGCTTTCAATGGCATCGATCGGTATGTTCGAGGCGATGCCTCCCGATGGATCGGTGAGATTGATTCCATCAAGCTGGTAGCGGATCTGATTCGACTGCGAGCCATGGATATGCATGGCCCCCATGTCGTCCTTCACGATGCCCGGCATGATCGTGAGCGCATTCAGGAAATTTCTGCGGCCCGTATAGGGGAGGTTCTGAATGACCTGATCGTTGACCGTTTGCTGGGTGGATAGCGCCTCGACGTTGATCGGTTCCGGTCTCGCGATGACTTCAACCTCGTCCTGGCGCGTCTCGACGGCGACGAGCGTGAAATCGACGACTTTGCTGGCCTCGAGCGGCAGTTCGATATCGTGCGGGTAAAACCCTTCCTTGATGACGCGCAGAACGTACGAGCCGATCGGCAGTTTTTCGACGTGAAAGCTTCCCGTCTCCGAGGTCGTGCCTTCCCATTTTCGGCGGTCGGTGGTGTGTTCGAGCGAGACGGTGGCGCCGCTCACAATCCTGCCGTTCGCATCGACAACGTTGACGGTGATCGTCAGATCATCGGTGGCGCGGAGGAAGAACGACAGCAGGATTGCCGCGAGTACCGGCATAGCGTGAACAATATATCGGATGCCGGGCCCGTCGTGCCCAACAAGTTCGGCGCTACGGGGTGACGGCGATCATCGCCATTTCCACCAGGTTGTCCGGAGACATCAATTGCGCTCCGACTGTGGCTCGCGCGGGAACTTCGCCTTTGATCGCCGCCGTATAGGCTTCGTTCATGGCTGCAAAGTTCCGGGAGTCGGTGATCCAGACCTGCGCTTCGACGACATTCGGAAAATCGGCGCCGCCGGCCTTCAGCAGCGTTTGGATGTTCGTCAGGATCATCGCCGCCTGCCCCTTGATATCGCCCCGGACCTGCGCGCCCCCGCCGGTCAGTCCGGCAACGAACACGTGGTTTCCCACCTTGATCGCCTGGCTGAGCGGCGTGTTGCCTGCCGGATTGCCAAGGCGCTGCTTCACGCCCTTCACTCCCCAGAGCATGATCTCGACGTTGTAGGTGGTCGTCGTCAGCCCCGCTCGTGTCGTGGCGCGGGTCGGTGGAATGTCCCCGAAGTATCCGCGATAGATCTCATTCATTCCGGCGAAGTCGCGAGGATCCGTCAGCCACACGCGACTCCACACCATGTCCGACATCTGGAATCCCGCCGTTTCCGTCAGGACCTTCGCGTTATCCAGAATCTGCCTGGTCTGGATTTTCACGTCGCCAGGCACGGCGGCGCCGGTCTGGGGATTCTGCGAGACGAGTCCGGCGAGAAAGATGTAATCGCCGGCTGCGATGCCTTTGCTGTACGGCAGTGGATTGCCGGACCATCCCGCCGGATTCAGATAACGGCGCGCCAGATTCGGCGCCGCGGCAATGGCCGAGATTTCGACCAGACCGTCGCGAAGCATCAGGTCCGCCTGAGTGGTGGCGCGCACCGGAGGATTGGTGGGGAAGACCTCGCGGTAGACCTTGTTCATGGCGTCGAAGTCACGCGCGTCGGCCAGGTACACGTTGACCGAAACGACGTCTTTGTACTCCATGCCTCCGGCCTTGAGGATTGCGCCGATGTTTTCGAGTGTCTTTTTTGTCTGGGCCTCAATGCCCCCTTTGACAACCATTCCTGAAGCGTCCGTTCCCATGGTTCCGGCCACGTGAAGAAGATCCCCGGCTTTCACTCCGGGGCTGAACGGAATGCCGGCGACCGCCGATCCCGGAGGGGCAATGATCGTTCGCGTCTGTGGAAAGGCCATCATGCTGCCGGCCGCGAGCGCGGCGATCGCAACGTACACGAGGTTTTTGCGTGTCATGGTTGAACAAACTCTCCTTTTGGAATGATGCCCTGCTGCCGCTCGACCGGCAGACGGCCATAGGCTTGTGCTTTCCAGTTTTCGAACACGACAGGAATGCCGTCCGCCTGCGACGGATCCGCGGCGGTCATGACGTGAAAATGCAGATGAGGTTCGGCGGAGTCGCCGGAGTTGCCGACTTCGCCGACCGGATCTCCCGCCTTCAGCTTTGCGCCCACCTTGACGGAAACGCTTTTCGCCTTCAGGTGGGCATAGTATCCGAACTGGTTGTTTCCGTGATCGACGACGACGACGTTTCCGCCGGGCGTATTGATGTTCGGGTCGCCGGGATCGTTGTCCGTGATATCCGTGCGAACCGCCACAACGGTTCCCGCCTTCGCGGCCAACACTTTCTTTCCGAACCCGTAATAGTCCGTGTTGCGGGAGCCGTCGCGCTGGAAGCTTTTCCCGTTCGCTCCGATCTGGATGAAGTCGTAAGCATACGCCTCGGCGAGAAAACGTTTGTGGGGGTCCAGGTACCCGTGCTCAGCGGCCACATACCAGACGCCATCGAACGGAAGACGTCCCGAAAGACCAGCGATGTGTTTCAGCGGCGTCGAGATTTTACGGGACATCGGCTTGCCGCCGGATTTGTAACTGACTTCGACAAGCATCGATTCGCCAATAAACCCCTTCGGAAAATCCAGAAACACGTCCGAGACCGCCTTCCGTTCATCGGGCTTCAGGTCGAGAGAACTTTTCGCGGTCGGTTCGATGCGCTTTCGATCGATCGCGCTGTCGAACAACGCCATCAGCGCCTGTCCGGAGTACTGTCCGGAAAAGAGGATGCCCGTTGAATTGGTCACATCGAAACGGAGCCATTCGATCTGGACCGGATTCTGTGATGTGTTGTGCGCGACGATGTGGAAGAAGACGCGTTCCATGGGAACGATGTTGCCGGCCATGCTCTCCACGTAGATGGCGTCCGGCCGAACCGCAATATCCATGTCCTGCGCGAACGCCGGAGACACCAGCAGAAAAAAGAGCAGGAGGACGCGCATTGCGCCTTGAAGGCTAAGTCAATAAGTAGTAAAAATCAACCGCGATGGAAGGCATCTCGCTGATCTTCAAAGTCCTTTGGTCTCCCGGCGAAGCCATGTCCAGGGCCGCGAAGAGTCGCAGGTTTCTCGCCCCGCTCGTTCTCCTCACGCTGTTTTCGGTCGGGGTGACCGTGATCCGTTTTCAGTACATCAACGACGCGGAGATCGGCATACGGATGCTCGAGCAGCGTGGAACCCAGCTCACGCCCGAGCAGAAAAGCCGGATCATGGAGCAGGCCAATGGCACGTTTTCGCATGCCATCGCCGTCATTGCCTCCGTAATCGGTCCGGCGTTCCTTGTTTTTCTGATCACGCTTCTGTATTTCGGGTTGTTCACTCTGGTGGGCCGTGATGGAGGGTTCAAGGCCTTCTATACGGTAACGGCATTTGCGTGCGTCCCCCTGGTGGTGCGGCTCATCGTCAGCGCCATCATGGTGATCGCCATTCCGCAGTCGTCACTGGCCATCGACGAAATCGGCAGCGTCAGCCCTGCCATCTTCCTGGACCGGACCGCACTCTCCAAGCCGCTGTTCGCTCTGATCAATTCCATCGACGTGGTGTCCCTCTGGATACTCGTCCTCATGGTGATCGGCTATGGCTTCGTTGTGTCCCGGAGCGTATCGACGACGGTCCGCGCCATTTGTGTTTTCAGCATCTGGCTGGTCTGGGTCGGGCTGCGCGTCGCGATCTCGCCGTTTTTTCCATTCTGAACGTCTCTGCACAAAAACCCGGCGCCACCCCTCGTCGAGGCAGAACGGTACAAATTGCGGTGTCGGTTCAGCCTGAAATCCACGAGTGTGGTTTTGCATGAACCGTGGACGCGTGGGACGGTGGGACGGTGGGACGGGGACTTTTCCCCGCCTTGGCCAAGGCGGGGTGCCGCGGAGCGGCGGGGCGGTTCGTTCAACAAGATAAATTCTATGATGGGCACCACCCCGGCGCTTCGCGCCACCCCTCGTTGAGGAGGGGAAAACCGCTTCTCCGCGAGTGCCTGAGCGAAAAGGGTGGTGTTCAGAGTCCCCAGATTTCCCGTGCGTATTCCCGAATCGTGCGGTCACTCGAGAACTTTCCCATGCGGGCGACATTGACGATCGCACGGCGTACCCAGGCATCGGGATCACAAAAGTCGCGGTCGGCACGTTCCTGCGCTGCGACGTACGAGGCGAAATCGGCGAGGTGAAAGTATGGGTCTCCATCGCGGAAGAGCCGGTCGTGGATGGGCCGGAAGATGCCTGGTTCGGCGCGGCAGAACCGGTCGCCCGCGATGGCATCGACGACACGCCTGATGGCCGGGTTGGCATCGTAGTACTGGCGCGGATTGTACGACCAGCCTGCGCGGAGCTTTTGGATTTCCGGCGCGGTGAGACCGAAGATGTACATGTTGTCGTTTCCCACCTCATCCAGGATCTCGATATTCGCGCCGTCCAGCGTTCCGATGGTGAGCGCGCCGTTCATGGAGAGCTTCATGTTGCCGGTGCCCGACGCTTCCATGCCGGCCGTTGAGATTTGCTCGCTCAGGTCCGCTGCCGGAATGATTCTTTCCGCAAGGGACACGCGGTAATCGGGGAGCAAAACGATCTTCAGCAGGTTCTCCGTTTGCGGATCGTTGTTCACGACTTCCGCAACATTGTTGATCAGTTTGATCACCAGCTTTGCCGTGGCGTAACCGGGGGCCGCTTTGCCGGCAAATACGAAGGTCCGGGGAGAGGCAGGGTACTTCGCGTCCATCACGATTTGCAGATACACGTGGACGATGTGCATCACGTTCAGGAGCTGGCGTTTGTACTCGTGCATCCGCTTCACCTGAACGTCGAAGAGAGAATCGGCGTCGACCGAAACGCCGGTCGCCCGGCAGATGAAGGCGGCGAGTCTTTGCTTGTTCGCCTTCTTCGCCGCCGCGAAGCGTGTCCGGAACCCGGCCGAATCCGCATGGCTTTCGATTCCGCGGATTTCATCGAGGTCGGTGACCCACCGCTCCCCGACCGTGTCCGTGATGAGCGCCGCGAGCTCGGGATTCGCGTGCAGCAGCCAGCGGCGATGGGTCACGCCGTTGGTCTTGTTGTTGAATCGTTCGGGCCAGAGTTCGTGGAAATCCGGTATGAGGTTTTTCTTCAACAACTCCGTATGCAGTTTGGCGACGCCGTTGATCGAGTGACTGCCGACAATCGCCAGGTGAGCCATGCGGACCTGCTGGAGCCCGCCTTCCTCGATCAGCGACATCCGGCGCATCCGGTTCATGTCGCCGGGCCAGCGGCTGCCGACCTGCTGGAGGAACCTGCGGTTGATTTCGTAAATAATCTGGAGGTGTCTTGGCAGGACACGCTGAATGAGGTTGACCGGCCATTTTTCCAGCGCCTCCTGCATCAGCGTGTGATTGGTGAAGGCGCAAACGGCCTGTGTGGTTTCCCAGGCCGCCTCCCAGCCGTAGTCGTATTCGTCGACCAGCATGCGCATGACCTCGGCGACGGTCAGCGCCGGATGCGTGTCGTTCATCTGGATGGCGACCTTGTCCGCAAAATGCTCCATCTGCGAATGCCGTTCGAGATAGCGCCGGAAGATATCGCGAGCAGCGCAGGCGACGAGGAAGTACTCCTGCGTCAGGCGAAGTTCCTTGCCGGAGATATACGTGTCCGATGGGTACAGGATTTTCGAGATCTTTTCAGACTCGATCTTGTCTTCGATCGCCTTGAAGTAATCGCCTTCATTGAACGACTGTATGTTGAAGTCTTGCGACGACCGCGCGGAGAACAGCCGCAGCCAGTTCGTCGTCCGGCCGCCGAGGCCGCAGATCAGAATGTCGCTCGGGATACCGAACAGACATTGCCAGTCCACCCAGGTGGGTGTGTAGCGGCCGGACTCGGTCTTGTCCACCACCTTGCCGTACACCGGCACGACCACGAGTTGGTCCGGCCGCTCGATCATCCACGGCGACTCGTTGCCCAGCCAGAGGTCGGGCCGCTCTTTCTGATATCCGCCGCTGAATTCCTGTTTGAAGAGGCCGTAATCGTAGTTGATGCCATACCCAAAACCGGGCATGTCGAGCGTTGCAAGCGAGTCCAGGAAACATGCGGCCAGCCTGCCGAGCCCGCCATTGCCGAGGGCGGCGTCAGGCTCCGCTTCCGCGATGAAATCGAAGTCCCAGCCGAAACCGGCCATCGCTTCCTTGCACGTTTCGTAGATCTTCAGGTTGTGCAGATTGTTCCGCAGCGACTGCCCGATCAGGAATTCCATCGAAAGGTAGTAGACGGATTTCGGATCGGTTGCGGCATACCGCTGCTGCGTCTCGAAAAATCCATCGACGAGCATCCGCCGGATCACGAGGCCGAGCGCACGGAACAGTTCGTAGGGAGACGCCTCGTCTTTTTTTTGTCCGAGCGAATAACGCAGCTCTTTTTCGACCTGAAATGCAATTTCCGAAGCTTTGGAAGGGGCCGGTTGTTTGCCGATCATTCTGAAATGTTGTAGTCCACCAGTTTCTTGTAGAGGCTCTTGCGGGAAATACCCAGCATCTGGGCCGCATGGCTCTTGTTGCCCTTGCTTCTGCTCAACGCATTGATGATGAGCTTGCGCTCCGCTTCCTTCAGTGTGAAGACCTCATCGTCCCCGATGGTGGCTTTCTTGTGAGGTGGGGCGGCGTCGGCAATCCGTTCGGGCAGATCCGGCACCTGGATCATGGGATGCCGGGCGTAGGCCAGGAGCATCTCGACGAGATTCTCCAATTCCCGGACGTTTCCGGGCCACGGATACTTCATGAGGACTTCCATCGCTTCCGGTTCGATACCGGCAACAACGCTCTTGTAATCCTCCTGATGCTTCTTCAGGAAATGCTCGATCAGCAGCGGAACATCTTCACCGCGCTCCCGCAGCGGCGGGATGTGAATGTTGATGACGCTGAGCCGGTAGTAGAGATCCTTCCGGATCGCCCCCGATTCCAGTGCTTCCGCAATCTGCTTGTTGGTCGCGGCAATCACTCGTGCGTTGATCGGGATTTCCCGCGTGTCTCCCAGGTGGCGGATCTTGCGTTCCTGCAACACGCGCATCAACTTGACCTGCAGTTCAGGAGACATCTCCATCACTTCGTCGAGGAAGATCGTGCCGCCTTCCGCGGCCCGGAACAAACCTTCGGAATCGCCGACCGCCCCGGTAAAGGCGCCCTTCTTGTAGCCGAACAACTCGCTTTCGATGAGGTCCTTTGGCAAGGCGCCGCAGTTCACGGGAACGAAAGGGGCGCCGTTTTTGAAGGTGTTGTAGTGAATGCCCCGGGCAACCATCTCTTTTCCGGTTCCGCTTTCTCCCGTGATCAGAACCGTTGCGCGATTTCCGCAGGCGGCCGACATCTTGTCCAGCACCGTTTGCATGACCGCGCTGCGTCCGACGACGTTTTCGAAGCTGTACTTCCCCTGCAGTTCCGCGCGCAGCCTGTCGACTTTCGCTTCGAGATTCTTCTTTTCGATCACGCGTTGGATCAGGATGTTCAGCTCGTCATGGTCCAGTGGCTTCTGAATGTAGTGCGCGGCCCCGAGCTGCATGGCTTCGACGGCGCTTTTCACACTTCCGTAGCCGGTCATCACGATGAACTCAACGTGAGGGAATCGCGTTTTCACGGCGCTCAGAAGCTGCATGCCGTCCATCTCGGGCATCTGGAGGTCGGCGAGCACGACATCCACCATCCCATTGTTTTCGAGCAGCGACAGCGCGTCCCGTCCGGAAGTGATGGACCGGGCGCGGTAACCCTTGCGTTCAAGGAGGCGGGCGCACATGGTGCCGTGCTTCGCGTCATCTTCGACAACCAGGATGCTGGGAATGTCAGACAACGCGGACCTCGGCATTCACGGGAAGGTAGACACGGAACGTGGTTCCCTGGCCGATGATGGAATCGAACTCCATGGAGCCCATGTGGTTTTCGACGATCTTATAGCAGATCGAAAGTCCGAGGCCGGTTCCCTTGCCGATCTCTTTCGTTGTGAAAAACGGTTCGAAAACGCGGTTGCGATCCGATTCGCTGATGCCGAATCCGGTATCCAGGACCTCGATGCACACGCGGTCGGTGTCGGGCTCGTACACGGTTCGCACGTGAAGGTCTCCGCCCTCGGGCATGCTGTCCACCGCGTTGTTTGCGAGATTCAGAACCACCTGCGCGATTTCGTTTTCGTTCACCTTCGCCTTGGGCAGATGCGGTGCGAGCGTGGTGTAAATGTGCACGCGCTTCAATCCGAAGTCGTGCTCGACCAGGGACAGGATCTTGCGCACGATGCCGTTGATGTCGGCCTGTGACTTTTCGGTCGTGGAGCGGCGCGAGAAGTTCAGAAGGTTTTTCACCAGGTCGCGGCACCGGCCCGCCTGCTCGATGACCTCGTCGACGTCGGCCAGGCTTCCGTTGACCGACGGCTGCAAGGACAGATCTTCGCGAAGCATCTGCGCGTATCCGATGATGGTGCCCAGAGGCGTGTTCAGTTCGTGCGCGATGCCGGCCGCGAGTTGCCCGACGCCGACCATTTTTTCCTGCTGCACCATCGCCTCCTGCGACTCCTTGAGTTCGCGGGTCCGCTCCTCCACTTTCTTTTCAAGCGTCTGGTACGAGTCATGGAGTTTCGCGGCCATCGCGTTGAACTGTTCGGCCAGCACTTCGATTTCGTCTCCGGAATCGATTTTGAGGCGATAGTCGAGGTTCCCGTCCGAGATCGTCTCGGCCCCTTTGCGCAACTGATCAATCTGGTTGGTGATGCGCTTCGAGAAGATCGATGCGATCACCACGCCGATCAGGATGGATAGAAACGCGAGAACGGCAATGTACAAGGTTGTCTTGCGTTCGATGCCCCCTTCGATATCTTCCTGCGCCTTCGAAATCGCATCGACGAGAGAGGTCGGCCGCCCAATGTAAAGGGATCCCAGGACGACGCCGTCGAGATCCTTGAACGGGTCGAAGATCCCGACAAGCTCCTCGCCGTCGACGACCCGGGGCGTGCGCTCTTCGTACTGGCCGCTGAGCACGTTGGCCGGATAGTTGGGGTGGATGGTTCCCATCTGGCTTTCGCCTTTGTGCCCGCCCTGGGTTTCCTTTCGGGTCGTCGCGATCCGCTCCTCCCCGAAAAAGATGGTGACCTGGTCCTTCAAAATATTCTGAACGTCCTGAACGATGGCGAGGTCTTTGTTCACCACCCTGCCTGCGATCGCCACCCCTGTGATGTTTCCGCCCGAGTCAAGCACAGGCGTCGCAAAAGTCAACGCCAGCGCGCGCGATTCCACTGTCCCCGGCGCGATCTTGCGGCCGCGCGCCGGAGCATTCGTCGGTTCCCGGAGGGGGACGGCGACATAGTCTTTCAGCGAGGCGACAACCTTCCCGTTCTCGATCGCGTTTTCCCGTTCGAGCGTCTCGGGTGCGAGCGCTTCGAAACCGCTCACCGTTTTTCCGCCGAGAGCCGTCTGGATCAGATGGCGTATCGAGGAAACCGGTCCGTTGGGGTTCGAATAATCACCCATCAGCGTATCGTCGCCATAAGCGGACGGATTCGTCGAACGTATGGCGACCCGGCCGTCGAGGCCGACGATCGTCACAAACGACAACTTCCCCTCAACCTGTACGGTCTGCAACGCCCGCGCGGTGCTTTGCCGCTGCCGGGCAGATAAACGGGGCATCTGGTCGCCGAGCCATCCGGACTTTGCAACCGAATCCAAAGCGATGGTTCCGGACGAAAAGGTCTGCTGGATTCTGTCCTTGAGGATCGTTAGATTCGCCCGGACCGCTTGACGGCTCTGGTCTTCGACGAACTGACGGCTGACCGTCTGCTGACGTTGAAAATAATCGCTGACGATGCCTTTGATCACCAGACTGAAGAGCAAAACCGTGAGGAGCGCTCCGGCGAGAAAGGTGTAAGCTAGTTTTTTTCGCAGAGACGTGCGGGATCGCATAGGTCTAATTTCTCGATTGTTTCGAAAGTATACACTTCTTGAATTCCGATCACATGCCGAAATATACGCTTCACGGGGTTTCCATTGACGACCCGTACGATTGGCTGGAGGACCTGGATTCGAACGAGACCCGGGACTGGGTGGAGAGACAGAACGAAAAGACGTTCGGTTTTCTCAACGCGATACCGGAACGGGAGTCCATCCGAAGGCGCCTGACCGAGTTGTGGAACTATGAAAAGTCCGGAGTCCCCTTTAAAGAGAACGGCCGGTACTTCTTCCTCCGGAACGACGGTTTGCAAAACCAGAACGTTCTCTGCACGGTCGAACGGCCGGGCGATCCCCCGCGAGTCCTGATCGATCCAAACGGGTTTTCGGCGGACGGCACCATCGCGATGACGCAGGTTCACCCCAGCCACGACGGCCGGCTCCTCGCTTATGGATTGTCCGGCGCGGGTTCGGATTGGGAGGAGTGGAGGGTCCTGGATGTGGCCGCCGGAAATCCAACGGCGGATCATCTGAAATGGGTGAAGTTTTCCAGCGTGAGCTGGACCGCGGACAACCGGGGGTTTTTTTATTGCCGCTACGATGAGCCGGTCAAAGACCTTGAATTCCAGGGCGCCAACTATTTTCAGAAACTGTACTACCATCGCGTCGGCACGCCGCAGCCGGAAGATGAGCTTGTTTACTTCCGTCCTGACGAGAAGGAGTGGGTCTACGACGCCGTCGTCACCGATGACGGCCGTTATCTCATCATTCATGTCTGGAAAGCGACGGGCATCCACAACGCCATCTTCTATCGGGACCTTCGATCGAATGGTCCCATCGTCGAACTGATCCCCGAATTCGAATCGCGTTACCAGTTCGTCGGCAATGACGGGCCCGTCCTCTGGTTTCAGACCGATTGCGGCGCCCCTCGCGGCCGCGTCATCGCCGTGCGGACCGGACCGCAGGGCGCTTCGAAGCGGTCCGATTTCATCGAGGTCATTCCCGAGCGCGAGCACACCCTCGAAGCGGTAAGTGTTGTCGGGGACCATTTCATCGCGAGGTATCTGCGCGATGCGTGCTCGCACGTCGAGATCCTCGACCTCCGGGGCGGCAAGGTGCGGGAGTTGGAATTGCCGGGGATCGGCAGTGTGACGGGTTTTTACGGGCGCCGTGAAGACGCCGAGACGTTTTTCGACTTCACATCGTTCACCACGCCCACTCGCGTTTATCGATACGACATCAAGACCGGTGAGACGTCCGTATTTCACCAGCCGAAGCTCGCCTTCAATCCCGGCGACTTCATCACGCGGCAGGTCTTCTATACCAGCAAGGACGGCACGCGCGTCCCGATGTTCGTCAGCCACCGGCGTGACCTGACATTGGACGGGCGGAATCCTGCGGAGCTTTATGGGTACGGCGGTTTCAACATTTCGCTGACCCCGGCTTTTGCCACGTCGAGACTTGCCTGGATGGAAATGGGAGGTGTTTTTGCGTCCGCCAACCTGCGGGGCGGCGGCGAGTATGGAGAGGATTGGCATCAGGCGGGAATCAAATCGCGTAAGCAGAATGTTTTCGACGATTTCATTGGCGCCGCGGAGTGGTTGATCGCGAACGGCTATACGTCAACGCCGCATTTGGGAATCTCCGGACGAAGCAATGGCGGACTACTGGTGGGGGCGTGCATCACGCAGCGTCCGGATTTGTTCGGCTCGGCGGTTGCGGGGGTCGGTGTGATGGACATGCTGCGATTTCACAAGTTCACGATCGGTTGGACGTGGGTATCGGACTATGGTTCCCCCGACAATCCGGAGGACTTCAAGGTTCTCTACGCGTATTCGCCCTGCCACAATATTCGAACGGGCGTGTCGTACCCTCCGACCCTGGTGATGACCGCCGATCATGACGACCGCGTCGTTCCCGCTCACAGCTACAAATTCGCTGCCGCTCTTCAGGCCGCGCAGGCCGGCTCCGCTCCAATCCTCATCCGCATCGATGTGCGGGCCGGCCATGGACTGGGCAAGCCCACGTCGAAATTGATCGATGAAGCCACCGACATCATCAGCTTTTTCACGAAAACCCTTCGATAAACTCCGGCGGTATTCGGTACATTAGGAGGTCGTGAGCACTCCCACTTCTCAAACCGGCAACTTACTCGAAACATGGGACACGCTATCCGAAGAGGAACGTGTCGACGCGTTCGAGCAGATTCCCCGCGCGCAGGCGGACGACTTCTTTCTGGCGCTGAACCCGCGGGATCAGGCGTCGCTCATCCTGTCGCTGCCCGAAGGGGAACGGAGAATCTGGATGCGGCTTCTTGCGCCGGACGACGCGACGGACGTCATTCAGGAAGCGCCGGAAGAAGACCGGCCCGGCCTGCTTTCGCTGCTGGACGAAACCAACCTTCGCGAAGTGCTCGCGCTGATGGCCTATAAAGAGGATGAAGCCGGCGGTTTGATGAGCCCTCGTTTTGCAAGGCTGCGCCCGGAAATGCCCATCGACGAAGCGATCGCTTATCTTCGACGCCAGGCCCAGTCCGGACTGGTCGAGACCGTCCACTACGCCTACGCGCTCGACTCGGAGCAGCATCTATTGGGCATCGTCACCTTCCGCCGTTTGTTTTCAGCGCAACGAGGCCAGAGCGTTCGCGACATCATGCGCACCACGTTCGTCTCGGTAAAAGAGGAGATGGATCAGGAAGCGCTGGCGAACCTGTTTTCCGAAGAGCATCTGCTGGCGATCCCCGTCGTCGACGACAACAACCGGATGAAAGGGATCGTCACGGTGGACGACATTGTGGACGTCGTCGAGGAGGAAGCCAGCGAGGATATTCAGAAGATCGGCGGTATGGAAGCCCTGGATGCGCCCTACCTCGAGGTCGGTTTCCTCGACATGGTCCGCAAACGCGGCGGCTGGCTCTCCGCGCTCTTTCTCGGTGAAATGCTGACCGCAACCGCGATGGGATTCTTCGAACACGAAATCGCGAGAGCCGTCGTTCTGGCCTTGTTCATCCCGCTCATCATCAGCAGCGGCGGAAATTCCGGATCGCAGGCAACGACCCTGGTCATTCGCGCCATGGCTCTGGGCGAAGTCCGCCTGCGGGACTGGTGGCGCGTGGTGCGCCGCGAGTTCGCCGCCGGGCTCGCCCTGGGCTGCATCCTGGGGGCGATCGGTTTGATCCGGATTCTGGTCTGGCAGGCCATTGCCCAGCCTTATGGAGAACACTATCGCCTGATCGCCATAACGGTTGCCGCGAGCCTGATCGGCGTGGTTCTGTTCGGCACGATTGTCGGTTCGACCCTGCCGTTTATTCTTCGTCGAATGGGCATGGACCCGGCCTCCGCATCCGCCCCATTCGTGGCCACTCTCGTGGACGTGACCGGGTTGATCATCTACTTCACCGTGGCAAGTTTAATCCTCAGCGGCACCCTTCTTTGATGTTGGACTTCTTCGCAGTTTATATATAATTCCGCAACGTAGCTCAGAACCCTATGAAACTTCGAACGGTCATCGTTGGTGCGATTCTCGTTTCCGGCGTCATGCTTTGCGTCCAGGCAAAACAACAGCAACCGGCAAAGCAGCAGACCATCGTCGTCGACGTCGATCTCACGCTGGTGAATGCCACCGTTCTCGAACGTCAGCACGGCCGCGTGGTGACCGACCTCAGACCTGAAGATTTCGAAGTCTGGGAAGACAAGATCCAACAAGCCATCGAATACTTTTCAGAAGAAGATGTGCCGCTCAGCCTCGGCATCATCTTCGACATCAGCGGCAGCATGAAAGAAAAGCTGCCGGTCGCGCGGGACGCGGCGGTCGCCTTCCTGAAAACCGGCAATCCGGACGACGAATACTTCCTCGTGGAGTTCAACAACCGCGCCCAGGTCACGCAGGATTTCACGACGGACATCAGCCGCCTGCAGAACCATCTGATGTTCACTCCGGCCACCGGCACCACCGCGCTTTTCGACGCGGTTTACCTCGGACTGGAAAAGCTTCAGGACAGCAGCAACAAGAAGAAGGCGCTCCTGCTGATCACCGACGGCGAGGACAACCGGAGCCGCTACAGCTTCTCCAACGTCCGCGACTTCATCAAGGAACAGGACGTGGAACTGTACGCGATCGGCATTGTGACCTATAACTCCGAACTCGGCGCCGGCAGAAGCGGCCGGGCGCTGATCGAAGAACTCACCGAACTCACCGGCGGACGCGCGTTCTTTCCGGACTCCATCTTCGAGCTTCCCGACATCTGCACGAAGATCGCCATCGAGCTGAAAAACCAGTACGTGCTCGGCTACCGGTCGACGAACAGCGTGAAAGATGGGAAATGGCGCCGCATCAGCCTGAAAGTCAACCCTCCCGCCGGTATGCCCGACATGATCGTCCGGGGAAAATCCGGCTACTACGCGCCCGTGTCTAACGGAATCGAATAGAGATCGAGCGGCCATTCCAATCGCGCGGATTCATTTTCTTCATGACCGTCTGCTTTCGTTTTCCGTTTCCGGGAAATACGACCTCGATATCCACGGGCGTCGTCTGGGCGAGCCCGAAATGAACGGGCGCGGCGTTCTGCGAGTTGTATCCGGATCCTGAATCGACGATGCGCGTCCCCAACAGACGTTTTGTGCCTGCCGCAAAAACCCGGACTTCGGCTCCGGGCTTCATGACCAGCACGCTCAGGGAACGTGGAGCAACGGCTGCCGGGAGCATGTTTCGAAGAAGCGAATGCATTCCATTCGCCTGGCTGCCGGTCAGCGCGAGATCCATATCGCCATCGCGGTCGAAATCGGCCCACTGCACGCCGTGATCGGCCTCGAGCGATCTGATGTTGTCCGGAGTGACGTCTTCGAATGCCGTTCCGGTATTCCTGAAAAGGTAGTCCCGATAACTGACGGCTCCGGTGACGGTTCCGTTGACGTACATATCGAGGCTGCCGTCGTTGTCGAAATCGGCGAAGGCGCAGGAGTCATAGCGGCTGTCGATCGAAATCCCCCACGCTTCTGAAACCTCTTCGAACTGACCGCCGCCTTTATTCAGGAAGAGTCCGTTCTTTCCATAATTCGCCGCGAACAGGTCCAGATGACCGTCGTTATTGACGTCGGCCACACAGGGCCGCACCGTTCCATTGGCCGTGTCACGCGGTTTGCGCCCGCCCCAGCCGATTCCGGCGGCCGCGGCGACGTCCGTGAAGCGCCCGTGGTCATTCCGGAAAAGTCCGTTCGCGTCGCCGTCCATGTTTGCGACGTAAAGATCGAGATCGCCGTCTTCATCGAAGTCGAACCATACCGCTCCCACACTTTTTCGCGGGTCGGCAAGACCGATCTCCTGCGCGATCTCGGTGAATCGTCCGCGGTCATTTCGGAACATGACGTTGGGCCGGTCGCGAAACGCGACGAACAGGTCGAGGTCTCCGTCGGCGTCGAAGTCGATCCACACCGGTTGACGTACGGCCGTTGTGTCCGAAGGGACGTTCAGGGAAGCCGTGATGTCGGCAAAATGTCCGGCATCGTTGCGATAGAGCTTGAGCACCGGCACGCCCGGAGCCGGAGCGAACCCGACGAGCAGATCGGGATCGCGGTCGCCGTCGAAATCACCCCACGCGGCGGACCTTGCCGGCCTTGCATCCGCGACACCCGCGGTGAGGGCCGCGTCGGCAAATGCGCCGTGGTCGTTTCGATAAAGACGATTGGGAGCGCCGTTAAAACCGACGAACAGGTCGAGGTCCCCGTCGGAGTCGAAGTCGGCCCACGCGTTCACGAAACTGCTGCCGGTTGAAAACAGATCCGGTTGAACAGCTTCGAACGCGGGCATCGCAAACCAGAGCGCGGCGATGGGCAGGACGAAGAGGATTCGCATGGCAAGAGTATAAATCCGGAGGCGTCCCTCGCGATTCGATTGACGCGACGGTCATTCGATCATCGACGCATTTCCTCAGACATAACCCAGTCTAGCGCCGCCGTGAGTTCCTGCAGCCGAAACGGTTTGGACAGGCAGACCAGGTTTCTGTTTCGGAGAGAACCGGCGATCCCCGTGTCACCGGTCATATAAAGGACGCGGATGTTCGGGACTTCGTTCAGAACAAGCCTCGACAATTCCAGCCCGTCCTGGTCTGTCAGGTGGATGTCCGTCAGAAGAAGATCGAAGTGTTCAGTGGATGAGCGCAAAAGCGAGACGGCGGCGCTGCCATCGGCGGTGGCCGTGACGGTCATGTTCAACCGTCGAAGCATGACCGAGACCAGTTTCAGAACGGATGGATCATCGTCCACAAGGAGGATGTTGCAGGTACCCACGAGACTCCTTTCTCGTAAAACGCTGCGCAGCATACTGCCGCATCGGAACGCGCTTGACGGACCTACCGTAAATCGGCCGGCGAAGGGCTTACAACAGAATTTTCCCCGGCATGGCAGAATCCTCCGAATGCCTAGGTCTCTTGATGATGAAATCCGCTGAAGCTAATCACCCAGATGTTCGGCCAATTGCGGAGCGACTCCTCAATGGCCTCGGCAAAGGCGTCGTACATCCCCCTGACCGGTCAGGACAATTGATCGAGTTCCGATCGACGGAAATCCAGGGCGCCATTTGACTGTGATGCAGTGATGCAATAGCATCACTGCATGAGAACGACGTTGGATATTGAAGATGATGTATTAAGCGCCGCCAGGGAACTCGCACAACGCCAAGGCCTGACGGCGGGAAAGGTCCTTTCTGACCTGGCTCGTCGCGGTCTGACGGCGCCGGCGCGAGGGCGAAAGAAACATTCCGCATTGCGCTCGGGCGTTCCCGTATTACAGTCGCGCGGCGAAATCGTCACTCTGGAACACGTCCGGAAACTGGCGGACAAGGAGAATGTGTAACTCTTGCGGGCGCTGCTTGACGTGAACGTGATCATCGCGCTTCTCGATCCCGATCACGCTTTTCACGAACGTGCTCACGAATGGTGGACTGGCAGTATCAAGCAGGGTTGGTCGAGTTGCCCAGTCACGGAAAACGGCGTGATCCGCGTCATGTCGAACCCGGCATACAGCCAACATGTACAGTTCGCGCCCGGCGACCTGATTTCCAGATTGAGAACATTCGCCAATCGGACCGATCACGAGTTTTGGCCCGATGATATTTCTTTGCGTGACGGGTCCATCTTTCTTTCAGCGCGAATCCACGGCTCACGGCAAATTACTGACCTCTACCTGCTGGCGATGGCGGTTCGTCACAAAGGAAGACTCGCCACATTCGACAGAGGCATTCCCATTTCCGCGGTCGCCAGTGCCAAGGCGGGGAATCTATGCGTCGTTTAGTCGAGTCCGGCTGACTCCTCTCAGGAATCAATGATGAACGCCCGGGGCCTCGTGTCCGGTGCGCGCCACGTATTCCGTGTATGAGCCGGGGTAGAGGTGCGGTTCGGTGTCGGTGCCGCTTTCGCCGCCAAGTTCCAGGACGCGATTGCTCAGCCCGCGAAGGAACATGCGGTCGTGCGAGACGAAGAGCATGGTTCCGTCGAAGTCCTTCAAGGCGTCCACCAGCATTTCCTTCGTTGCGACATCGAGGTGGTTTGTGGGTTCGTCGAGCACCAGGAAGTTCGGCGGATTGAGCAGCATCCGGGCCATCGCCAGACGGGTCTTTTCGCCGCCCGAAAGCGCGCGGATCTTCTTGTCGACGTCTTCACCCGGGAATTGAAAAGCGCCGGCGAGGCTGCGAAGCGATCCGATCGATTCGTCGGGGAAGTCACGCTGCAACTGTTGTTCGATCGTCAGGTCGGGATTGAGAAGGTCGAGGGCTTGCTGGGCGAAGTAGCCCAATTGAAGGCTTGCGCCCAGTTTCACCTCGCCGGAATCCGGCGCAAGAACTCCGGCGACCATTTTCAAGAGCGTCGACTTGCCCGCTCCGTTCTTTCCCATGACGCACCAGCGCTCGCCGCGCCGGATGTTCAGATTCAGTCCGTCATAGATGACGCGCCTCCCGAAAGCCTTTCCGACATTTTCAAGGCTGACGACCTGATCGCCGGAGCGGGGCGGCTGCCGGAAATCGAAGCGCACGACGCGCCGTTTCCTGGGAAGCTCGATCTTGTCGATTTTATCGAGCGCTTTGACGCGGCTTTGAACCTGTGCGGCTTTGGCGGCGTGTGCGGCGAACCGTTCGATGAAGCGCTGTTCCTTGGCGAGCATGGCCTGCTGCCGCGCGTAAGCCGCCTCGCGGTTCGTTTCGCGGATGGAACGTTCGCGCTCATAGAAATCGTAGTTGCCCGAGTACACGGCGATTTCGCCGCCGTCGATTTCGGCAATCTTCGTGACGATCCGATTCATGAACTCGCGGTCGTGCGACGTCATCAGAAGCGCGCCCGGCAGGGACTTCAGGAAGGCTTCGAGCCACACGATCGATTCGATATCGAGATGGTTCGTCGGTTCGTCCATCAACAGCACATCCGGACGCCCCAGCAGAACCCGCGCCATGGCCACGCGCATTTTCCAGCCGCCGGAAAGTTCGCCGACGCCGCCGTCGATGCGCTCATTGTCGAAACCGAGGCCGAGAAGGACCTCGCGGGCCTGGCTTTCGAGCGCGTATCCGCCGAAGTGATCGTATTCCTCCTGCACCTCGCCGAAGCGTTCGAGAATCTTGTCCATTTTTTCAGCCTGCGATGGATCGGCCATCGCGTGCTGAAGGGCCTCGAGTTCGTGATGCAGATCGCCGACGCGGCCGCTGCCGGCGATGGCTTCATCGAGAACGGAACGGCCGGACATTTCCTCCACGTCCTGGCGGAAATAGCCGATCGTCAGTTTCTTCGGAATGGACACTTCGCCTTCGTCCGGCGACTCTTCGCCGGCAATCATCCGGAACAACGTCGTCTTGCCGGCTCCATTCGGGCCCACGAGCCCCATTTTTTCACCGGGGTTGAGCTGAAAGGACGCGTCGACGAAGAGAACCTGCCGGCCGTACTGCTTATTAATGCGGGAAAAAGAGATCATGCGAAACCATTAGCATACTTTCTTCCTCTCCTCAGCGAGCCACTGCTGTCGCAATGAAGCAAAATCGAGGAGAAGTGGTTTCCCCTCCTCGACGAGGAGGGGTGGCGCGAAGCGCCGGGGTGGTGCTGTTCACGAAATGGATTTTATTGAACGAACCGCCCCGCCGCTTCGCGGCACCCCGCCTTGGCCAAGGCGGGGAAAAGTCCCCGTCCTGCGACGCCACGGTTTCATACGTGCATTTCCGACAGAACCGGTGGCGCGAAGGCGGCTAATGCGATCAGTTTTTGGATCCCGTGCCCAGCTTCTCGATTTTCCGGGTCTTCATGTTATACACGTCGCCCACGGACAGGACGTAGTACGGCTTTTCCCACGGCTGATAAAGGCGGGTGTTGTCGTGGATGGCGACCTTCCAGGCGCCCATCACCTCGAAGCGGTCGCCTTTCACAATGATCGCGGTTTTTTCGGACAGGCCGATGCCGAGAAGGTCCGGATTCTGTTTGACGAGCGGAATGATGTCGTCCCACCGGTTGCGCGTATTGATGTGCTGATCGATGGCGGATTTCTTCAGGAAGGCGAATCCGGCACGATGCTCCGGCTCCGGCGCAATGATGACCTCGGAACCCGATCTCGCGCCGCGAACCAGAAACTGTCCCTGGATGGTCGCGCCTGCGGAAGTGCCTGCGATGACGCCCCCGCGTTCGAGCACCTTCTCGAATTCGTGCTGGGTCAATGTGTCCGCGTACGAATCGACGAGATTCCACTGTCGTCCGCCGATGAACCAGACGCCGTTGGCGTCCGTCAGCACCTTCGCAAACTCCGGCGTGTTGGCCACCTTCGGATCGTGCGAGTGCAGCATGTGCACGTTGGTCAGGCCAAGTTCTTTCCAGGACTTCAGAACCTCTTCCTCTTTGTAAACGCGAAGCGATCCGTCGTTACTCCGGTTGCCGCCCGCGGTGGGAACGATGACGAACTTCTTGTCCTTGCCGCCGCCAAGCTCGATGAACTTTTCGAAGATTCCGGTTCCATCCAGCGTGCCGCCGCCGACGATCAGCAGCGTGCCTTTGGCGGGACCGTATTCGGGCCGGGATTCCTGGGAGAACGCGGGAGTCGAAATCAGTACGAACAACAGGGCAGTCAGCATTCTTGCGATCATTGCTTCTCCTCTAATGCGTCATTGCGTAGATCATGATGTTCATGCCGACGCGGTACGCCCGGCCGGAATACTTTTCGGGATAGCAGGGAAGGTCCATGTACTCCCACGCATCACCAAAATCTGAATTGTAAGTGGCAATCACCATCAGACGGCCGTTGTCGTCACGGATGCCGTAAACGCGCGGTTCCGTGTCGTCGTACACCTCGAATGTCGGTCCCCCGTAACAACCCTGGCCCTGATTCGGTACCTGAATCAGCGACTCGACGTCGAAGAAGGTGTGAAAGACTTCGTCGGTCAGCGGAATCACTTCGAGAGCGCGTTCCGGAAAAACCTTCCGCATCTGAGCGGCGAAGTTTCCCCCTTCGCGCAGTCCCCAGAAATCGTCGGCGAATAGGAATCCGCCGCGCAGCAGGTATTCGCGCATGATACCGGCGTCCTGATCATCGAAGTACATTCCACCCGGTTCGACGATGTAGACAAAAGGGAACTTGAAGAGCCGGGGGTCCTTGACCCCGATGACGTTCGGATTCGGACTCACGCGCATCCCGGTCAACCGATGGATGCCTCCCATGAACTTGCAGTCGCCGCCGGGATAGTCTGTGCCCCAGCCCCAGCCCTGTGGCGGAAAGAAGTTCCTGCCGCCAAACTCGGGACAGTCAAAAGGCGGAGGAACCGGCATCGTCCGCTGCCGGAATCCGCCGCGATGGCGGCAGCATCCGTTGGGGCTTTCGGAGTAGGCGAGCCGTGTGAAGTAGAACTCCGGCGAGTCCGGGTTGACATCCGCGAAGACGGACCGGAGGCCGATGAAGGCTCCCGTGCCGAGTGCGATAACAAGAAGCAGAAGGCCGGCGGTTTTCACGATCCGAATTGCTCCTTAGTGCGTCATCGCATCGATCATGGTGTTCATGCCGTTGCAGCAGGCCTGGGCAGGGTAATCAGAAGGCTCGTTGTTTTCAAAGCAGGGCCATTCTACAGCGGTTGAATCCGCGCCGGTAGTTCGATGATGACTAAAATTTGAAGCTATACTGACGGCACTTTCATGAATGCCGGAGTGTCCGCGAATACCAGGCGCCAGGTTCGCATCGTCTCGACAACAACGACGTTGCTGTCGTTCATTTCGGTGTCGAGAGCGGTTGCTCTCGCCTTGCCGGAACTTGCAATTGCGGCGTTCTTCCTGTCGGGCGTGGCGCGGTCGGCGATTGGGGAGCCGGCGCCGTGGTTCATTCTCGGCGCGTGCATGATCGGGGCGCTGGTGCGTGCGATCGATATCGAGGGTTGGGCGCTGTTCATTCCGGGCGGGTTGATCGGCCGGACGGATCAGGCGTTTGGCCGGGGTACCGCGAACATCGCCTCGGCTGCGGTGTTGACCGAGCGTCTGTTGCTCATCGCGCTGGCTTGCGTGTTGTGCGGCCAGTATCTGGTCAGCTTCGGCGCGGTATGGATTGCCGAATGGAGCGTCACGGCCCGGCTGACCGTGACGGAACTGGTCACGGTTGGGGCGATGGGCCTCGTCGGTCTGCTGTGGACACGGGCCCGGGTTGGCCTGGATCTTCCGTCGTCGACGATTGCAAAGGCGGTATGGACGGCCGTGGGAGTCCTGATCGCGCTGGTCATGATGGGAGTCGCCGCCGTCTCGCGAAGCGGACTGTCCTCCGGATTGTTTCTGGTGCCGCCTCTGCCGGGCGGGGACTTCCCGGCGTTGCAATGGCTTCTCGCCGTCGCACTGGTTCTGCCCGCGATTGGAGGAGGGGACACGCTGGCCCGGGTCGCGCACGAATTTGCGCCGCCCCGCCTGGAAGCGTTGCGCCGGACCAGCGTGTTTGCGACGTTTTTCGTTTTTGTGCTGACGGTCCTGCTGTCGCTGCTCTTCGTCGGGCTGGTACCCGCAGAAGCCGCCCATTTCTGGGTGCCGGCGCCTCTTGCAGGCCTGGTCCAATACCTGCGGATTCCACTCTGGCTGAAGGGTCTCATGACTCTTCTCGTCGGTGTGTCCGCGGTTCTGATGCTGGTGCCGGCGGCGCACGCTTCTCTTGAAGATGCCGAGCAGCTTTTGCGGCGGCTTTCGGCGCAGCGGCGATCCTTTGGCGTGGATCCTTTGAACGCGGCGGCTGCGGCTGCCGTCATGGTGATTGTGGTCAGCGGCGGACAGGTGACCTGGCTGGCGCGAGCGTATGGTCTGGCCGTGGCGTCGACCGTCATCCTGAAAATTGCGTCGGTCATCCGGCTGAGGGGCGTGCGGGCCGGTCCGCAGATCTTCAAGGTTCCGGTTTTTCTTTTGGGAGCGGTCGGGACGCTGATCGCCGCGGTGTCCGCGGTCATTCTCTTATCCGGCGACATACCGGCGATTGCGGCCCTCAGCCTGATCGGCGGGCTGGCGGTCGCGCTGGCGACGCGGACGAAGGGGATCGAGGCGGTGGGGCCGGAAGAAGACAGCCCCTTCGAACTGCTTCCTTCGACCGACGTTTCGCTGGGCCAGGTGGACGTGCGGCCTGGAAATGTTCTGGTTTCCGTGCGCCATCCCCACTCCCTGTCGCATGTGGTTGCGGGCCTCCAGGCAGCCGGAGATCGCGATGTGGTCGTGGTGACCGTGCGTCTGCTCGGAGTCGATATGGATCAC
The DNA here is from genome assembly GCA_023265365.1 of Acidobacteriota bacterium. Lineage (GTDB taxonomy): Bacteria > Acidobacteriota > Terriglobia > 20CM-2-55-15 > 20CM-2-55-15 > JAHFTY01. Next base: position 3,896 of record JAHFTY010000016.1, on the reverse strand, counting down.
GCCTCCGGTGAATCCAGCGTGTGGACGCCCGAGGAGAGCCGTTTGTTTTCACAGGTTGTCGCGCTGACCGAGCGAGGCGGGCGGCCCGTCCGCCTGCTGATTGTTCCGGCGAACAATGTTTTCGACGGCGTGATCGGTGTGGCGGTCCGGCTGCATTCGTCTGAAGTGTATGTCGGCGAGTCGTCGACATTGTCGGCCGATGAGCAAGCCCGGCTTGTCGGCGAGGCGTGGGAACGAGCGGAGAAAGGGCCGAACCAGCACCTTCGCCTTGTCATTCATCGTCAGAGTGGCCGCACCGACGCGTACCACCTCGGCGCTCACTCGCCATCGCTTTCGGCCGGCGATCTTGAATTGATTCATCGCGTGTGGCTCGATGCCGTCAAGGCGGTCGGACTCCACGTCCATCATCACGACGTTGTTCGTGCGGCGCTCAATCAAATGGAAAAACAACTTACCGGTCCGCAGCGCGACGAAGCGCTGGGGGCCATTCGCAACGCCGCGCACCCGGCAGACGAGCTGGCCGCGGCGGTTCACGAAGGCAACTATTCGAGGCTTCGCGACCTGGTTCGCAATCGTCACGCGAACGATCTGGCCGAGATCCTGACGGACCTCAGCCTCGAGGACCAGGTCATCGTCTTCCGTTTCCTTCCGCGCAAGAACGCCGCGGCGGTATTCGAGTACCTGTCGCTGGAGAGCCAGGAAGCCCTGCTGAAAGCGATGGCCCAGGAAGACGTGGCGGCCCTGTTGAACAACATGGCGCCGGACGACCGCACCATGTTTCTTGAAGAACTGCCCGCGGCCGTCACACGGCAGCTTCTGTCCATGCTGACGCCGGCGGAACGCGCCGTCGCATTGAGGCTTCTCGGCTACCCCGAGGGATCGGTGGGCCGCCTGATGACGCCGCATTACGTCAGCGTCCGCGAGCACTGGACCGTGAAGGAAGTTCTGGACTATGTCCGCACGCATGGCCAGGACAGCGAAACGCTGAACGTGATTTACGTCGTCGACGAGCAGGGGTTGTTGATCGACGACATCCGGATCCGGGAGTTTCTGCTGACCTCGCTCGACAACCACGTTTCCGGCCTGATGGACCGCCGTTTCGTCGCGCTCAAGGCCACCGACGATCAGACCGCCGCTGTCGCGGCGTTCCGGCAGTACGACCGCAGCGCCCTTCCGGTAACGGATACCGGCGGCAACCTCATCGGCATCGTCACGATCGACGACGTCCTGGACGTCGCCGAGGCGGCGGCCACCAAGGACATCCAGCAGATCGGCGGATCCGAAGCGCTCGATGAGCCGTACATGCGGATCGCGTTCAGCCGGATGGTCCGCAAACGCGCGGGATGGCTGACGGCGCTCTTTCTGGGCGAAATGCTGACTGCGACCGCGATGGGCGTCTTCGAACTGGAGATTTCAAAAGCGGTCGTACTGGCCCTGTTCGTGCCGCTGATCATCTCCAGCGGCGGCAACTCGGGGTCCCAGGCCACGTCGCTCGTCATCCGCGCTTTGGCGCTGGGAGAAGTGGGCCTGGCGGACTGGTGGCGCGTGATGCGCCGCGAAGTATTGGCAGGCCTGGCGCTCGGCGCCATTCTGGGAATGGTCGGCTTCCTGCGGATTTCGATATGGTCCGCCTTCTCGTCAATCTACGGTCCGCACTGGCTTCTCGTTGCGCTCACGGTGTCTCTTTCGCTGGTGGGCGTCGTGCTGTGGGGCACGCTGGTCGGTTCGCTCCTGCCCTTTGTCCTGCGCAGGATGGGCTTCGATCCGGCCACGTCGTCCGCGCCGTTCGTCGCAACGCTGGTGGACGTTACCGGACTGATTATTTACTTCACCGTGGCGCTGATCGTTCTTCGGGGAACGCTCTTGTAAGTTCCTCGATTTCGCCATATTGGGACAACAGTGACTTCAACAGGAGGGTGGCTTGAAGACTCCGTTCTTAGGTTTGGTGTTGTTGGTCAACATCCAGCTATGCGCTCAAGTCCAGCCGAATGCGGTGAATCCTCTTTCCGACGGCGCCCGATTCAATTATTCGCTGATCAAAGGAATCGTTACGGGGACCGCAGCGGCGATGCTGGAGGAAAACTATGGGTTCCGTCCGACGCAGGGGCAGGACGTGCGCAGCTTCGGGCAATTTGTCGGGCATCTGGCGGATGCGAATTACCGCATGTGTTCGATTGTCAACGGCCAGGATCCTCCAATGGAAAGCGGTATCGAGCGAAGCGCGACTACGAAGGCGGCGCTCACGAAAGTCCTGGCGGAGTCTTTTGCTTATTGCGACAAGACCTACGCGGATATGACCGACGCCGCCGGCAAGGCTCTCGTGAAATTCGATGCCGGGGGCGAAGGAACCCGGCAAGGCCCGCTTCAGGTACCGCAGCTCACGGCGCTGGCGTTTCATGTCCAGCACGCGTTCGAGCACTACGGAAATCTGGTGACCTACATGAGGATGAAGAAGGTGGTGCCTCCAACCTCGCAGCTCCGCGCCGTCCGAACGCCGGTGCAAGCGAGGGTTTCCACGACCGGATACAAGGATGTGAGCGGAGACTGGAACCTGGTTGTGGAGACGCCGAACGGTCCGGTTCGGGCCACGCTGACGATCCGCATTGATGGTTCGAGTCTCTCAGCCGATGCGGATTCCGAACGGGGTCTTGTGAAGCTTGCCGGCGACCTGAATCCCACTGAATTGAAATTGACAGTATTCCTTCAAACACTGCCGGTGACGCTCATCGGAAAACCAGGCACAGACGCGATGGCGGGCGTCGCTGACTTCGGCGGCCACGCGGCAGGCACATGGTCGGCGCTTCGTCCGAAATAAGGACGAAGCGGCATCTGCGCGAATCATAGCCTTCCGTTGTGAGTACTGATGCCGCCACCCCCGTCACTTCTTCACCGGCGGGCCCAGGTGGAGCTGCGACTGAATTTCCTTTTCCACGTCGTCCGCCGGCTTCGTGCCGTCCACCACGACGACGAGTTCTTTCCTGCGGAAAAGGTTGATGATCGGGTCGGTCTTCTCGTGGTATTCCCGGAGGCGGGTCTGGATGGCTTCGGGGTTGTCGTCGGAGCGGACCACGAGCTTGCCGCCGCACACGTCGCAGACGTCTTCGTTCTTGGGCCGATGGAAAATGAGGTTGTAGTCAATGCCGCAGCGGCTGCACAAGCGGCGGGCCATCATGCGTTGCTTCACCACGTCGTCCGGCACGTCGATCATGATCACAGCGTCAATGTCGTAGGATTCGAGAAAGAACATCGCCTGTGTGCTGTTTCGGGGGAAGCCGTCGAGGATGAAGCCGTAGTTCCAGTCATGCAGATCGAGTCGGGCCTTGACGGTTTCTTCGACGACGTCGTCGGGCACGAGCAGGCCGGCGTTCATGATGCGCTGGACCTTCGCGGCGAGCTTGGTGTGGTTCTGAATATTCCACCGGAAAATGTCGCCTACTGAAATGTGGATAAGATCGTAGGCTTTGGCCAGTCGACTGGCTTGTGTACCTTTCCCGGAGCCGTTGGCTCCCATGATGACGAATTTGTTCATAATCCTTCTCCGTTTGTTGGCCGTATTCGGGCGGGGCAAGCCTATTACTGTGACGTGTTATGTCAAGTTGAATGGATGCCGGGTGCTGCCGGGTCTTTCGTGTTGCTGCTTCCGCTCACCACGGGAACCCAGGACACCTGAACGAGCGGATGCCGGACATTGGAAAGATCGGCCACTATCCGGTAAAACGAGCAGTCACCCATAAAGACCTGCTCCTCGAGTCGTTGTACCGAGCGGAAGAGCCGTGGCCCGGAGTGCGAACCATTCTCATGAAGAACGGAAAGAAAACCTGACGCTCCGTGCGGGACTGGCCGTTGTCGAGAGAAGGGAACTGTTCCAGATGACGTCGCAGCGCCGTGGCAAGAAA